>JAUNGH010000037.1:0-7337 GCA_030524605.1 Oscillospiraceae bacterium
GGCCGGTGCAGTCCGCGCTGCCGTTGTGAAGCACGGTCCCCTTTTTCACCGTACGGCTGGTCAGGCTGCCGGTGATCGTCTCCTGCTGGGCATGTGTCAGCTTGTTCCATATGGGAAAATAGGCCGGAAATTCCATAGGCTTTTCTCCTCCGATCTTGCATGAGGTCAGTATAATACGATGAATAGGGTATGTCAATTTTTGAACGTCCCCACACGATCCCAACAGGTTGTATGAAACTGACGGATCAATCGGGGGCGTTTTATGGCTGAAAGCCTTGCCGTGCCAAGGCTTTCAGCCGTTTTCACATCTGTGATGGAAATGGGACATAAAAGCTTAAATCGAATTACAAAGCAGAATATCTTTGGAAGCTGCGCATCCATGAGTTATGAATACATGGGTTTAGAAACAGTTGCTCATTACGTTTTGAAACGAATCAGAAACGACTCGAAAGCGTTGCGGCGCAAGGTTTTTGGACATGTGTCTTTTTCGCCCATACAGGACAAAAATCGACGATTCTTGACAAAGGCTTCGATTTTTGCATCTTCGCTATTCTCCCATTTTGACGGATCTATCTTTAGAAGATTATGAGCAGTAAAAATGTGCAGGCAGTTCTGGATTGCGGTTAAAAAGACGGCATCGCTGCGGACAATCCGCAGCGATGCCGTCTTTTCTTTGAGAAAGCAGCAGAGAATATTAAAGCGGCTTTGATAAGGCAGAGGAGGATTCTTGAACTTTAGACTCTCCCTTTTGAACACATCCTGAGGTGATTGCCCCTGTGGGGCACACCTTCTTACACTGACCGCAGCGGATGCACTCCGGATGGTTGGCGTTTTGCACCGGGTCCACCTGCATCTTGCACACCCCGGCGCAGTCGCCGCAGTGGACGCACTTATGTTCGTCCACCCGGTATCTGAACACGGAAATGGGGTTGAACACCGAATAAATGGCCCCCAAGGGACAGATGTATTTGCAGGAGGGGCGGCAGATGACGATGGGCAACAGAATGGTGACTATCAGCAGCACGTTCTTTCAGGCATACAGCCAGCTCAGGGCGCGCCTTGGCCCATGATATCCACCAGGAACAGCGGCAGCAGGATGACAAACACCAGAAGGATGACGTATTTCAGCTTTCGGAGCACTTTGTCGCCCCGGAAAGTTTTAATCTTCTTGGGGAAGGGGAGCTTGTGCAGCAGGTCCTGGATCAACCCGAAGGGACACAGCCAGCCGCAGACGAACCGCCCCACCAGCGCGCCCACAAACACCAGAACCCCCGCCACATGGAAGGCAAATTTGAAATTCCAGCTTCCGATAACTGCCTGGAGGGAGCCAATGGGGCAAGATCCCACTGCGCCGGGACAGGAATAGCAGTTCATCCCCGGCACACACAGCTTTTTCAGGTCGCCTTTGTAAATCTTCCCCTGGGCGAAGCCGACGAGGTAGCTGTTGGTCAGCAGCGCCCAAAGGGCCTGCACACCGTGGCGGAGCCATTCACTTGTTCTCTTCTTAGCCAATTCCGATACACTCCAGACAAATATTGACCGTCTTGGTGAAGACCGTTGAGACCTCTCTGCGGTAAACACCATATCCCATCATGGCAAGACCCAGGACCGCTGCGGACACGCCGGTCCAGCGGGAGGCGAGCAGGCGGCGCATCAGGCTCCCTCCTTTATTATGCGCATCGACGAAATGGAACTTTCCGCATCCAGAGCGTCTTCGCCACACTGTCAGTGATCCATCTGAGCGGTGCCTTTACCTGTTTCCCGGCCGGGCAGGCGCTGGCTCCCCTGCGGAAGTTCAGCGCCCATATGAAGGCGATTCAGGCCCAAAATCTGTCTGAGCCGCTGGAATGCCCCGGCACCGGGGGTGAGATCGCCCGTCTGACCCACACTTTTAACGGGATGCTGGCGCGATTGGACCAGGCTTTCACCGCCCAGCAGCAGTTTTCCGCCAACGCGGCCCACGAGCTGCGAACGCCCTTAGCCGTTATGCAGACCAATCTGGATGTGCTGCAAAAGCGAGACCAGCCTACGGCGGAGGAATACGCCGAAACGGTCCGGATGGCTTCGGAGCAGACCGGGCGGCTGTCCCATCTGGTCAGCACGCTGCCGGAGATGACAGAGCTGCAAACCATTCAGCGTACCGGCCGGGTCTCTCTGTCAGCCTTGATTGAGGAAGTGCTCTGCGATTTGACACAGGTAGCCAATGAAAAACGCGTGACACTGATCCAGAAGGACGGAGAAGCTGAACTGACCGACAGCGATCTGCTGCTCTCCCGGGCGATTTACAATCTGGTGGAGAACGCCATCAAGTACAACCAGCCCAGCGGAACTGTGACAGTGGGCGTGCGGATGGAAAACGGCATGGCGGCTATCAGTGTTACAGACACCGGTATTGGCATCCCCTCGGAGCAGTGAGAGAGCATTTTTGAGCCATTTGTCCGGGTGGGACAAATCCGCAGGGCTTGGGCTGGCGCGGGTCCTGGCGGGCAGGCCGAGCCTGGACCGGATCTCGGTGCTGGAGCTTTACGCCAGGATGGGCCTTTATCAAAGCCGCCAGACTTGCATGGAACCTCCTGAAAAGTAAGCGGGCTCAACCATCAAAAAAGGAAGGGCGGACATAGGAACGTCTGGCCTTTCAAGAGCAAATTTTGAGCGGGAACGGCGATGCCCTCAATGTGATGCCGGGTATGATCAAGGTCGATGAGAAGTGGTGGAATGACCCCAATGCAACAGCCTGGGCATGGAAGCCGTATCTTGAAGGAGCCTGATACGCGGGTGACATTGTCCCCTGTGTGTTTATCATGATCGAATAGCCCAGCAGAAACGGAAGAACTGGTGCCGGAGATCATGAAAAGGGGACGGACACTTTTGTGCCCATCCCCTTTTCATGCTTTACTCAGATAATACCGGCCTCTGCCGCTATTGCCGGCGCCGAGTGCATGCGGCCATCCATTTTGTTCTTTCGTGTATATGCAGCTTTTGAATTCTTGTCCAATCGCATCCTTTTAAAACCGCGTTTCCTGAGTCCATTGGAATCAAGCAATCTAAAACCGTATACACCTGGCAAGAAGCGAAACACGTTTTACATGTCTCACTTTTTTGCGCTTTCCCATTTTGTCAAAGGTAAAACGTGCGCTGCCAGGCATTCCCGCACACGCCCATCCCCGCAGACACCCCGGCGATTCGCAAATATCCAAATTTTCTCTCCAAACTTTTTTAATAATCACCCACAATTTTGACGTTGGTATGCTATACTTACCTGCAACAACGATTCTGAGGTGAGATGCTTTGCTTCAACAGACCATCACTGTACAAATCCCCTGTGACCGCATGAACGATGCCATCACGCAGTTCATCCAAAAGGCCAACTCCTTCTCCAGCCGGATCACCATAGCCTTCGGCAAAAACAACGTCAACGCCAAAAGCCTGCTGGGCCTGCTCTCCATGGGGCTGCAGCAGGGCGCGGTGCTCACGCTGGCCGCTGACGGAGCGGACGCCGAGGAAGCGCTTGCCGTCCTGTCGGCCATTCTGGAACAGAACATCTGAACAGAAGGCCCCTGAGCCATGGCTCAGGGGCCTTCTGTTTTTAGTCCTCCGGCGGCACCGCCAACTGAAAGCTCTCCCAGGTGTGCTCCGCCGCCTCCACCTCCGCCCAGGTATATCCAGCCCACTCACACTCCGCCCAGGTCAGATAGCGGAAGTAAAACTCCACCGCCAGGTGGCAGGGCAGGATGTCCAGGATGATTCTCCTGACCTGCTCGAACTCCGCCGGAACGCCCACCACCTCCGGAAAGATCACCCGCAGCTTTCCCTCCCCCATCTCCAGCGCACGGGCCTTGATGCCGCAGCCCCGGATGGTGCGGTTGATAGCCTCCGGCGTCAGGCTGTCGCCGTCGATCTGGAGCAGCGCCGCAATGGCCGCCCGCCGCTCCTCCGGCCCCGCCGCGGCGGGACGCCGGGCAAATAGCGCCTCCCGGCGGGCCAAGCCCTCGCCCTCCGCCGTGGCGGTGAGCGATTCCCGCTCCGCCGCGTCCAAGTCAAGCGCCGCCGCGTCCAGCCCGGCCCCCAGTGCATGGAGCTCCGCGCCGCTGACAGATCCGTCCTTCAGGTCATAGACGCCCAGCGGCGCCAACAGCGCCAGCAGGTACTGTTCATACATGCCGCTCCTCCATCTCCGTCACGCGCAGCGTCCCCAGCACGGGCAGCACGGTGTCGTCTGCCGCCAGGTCCGCCGCCGGCGCGGAAAAGCGGTAGTTCTCCAGGCCCTCCAGAGCGTACAGGCGGCTGCCCAACTCCGCCAGACGCACCGGCTTGCCCAGCAGCCGTCCGGTAAAGAAGGCCGTCAGCGTCTGCTCCACCGCCGCCTGGAGGGATCCGAAGTCCACGCCCTCCCCTCCGGCCACCGCCACCGTCACGTCCACACTGGCCACAGCGGGGGCCTTCACCTCCACGTCCACCGCGATCTCCCGCTTCTCCTGCAGCTCCGCCTGCAAACCCGCCAGCAGCTCCGCCGAGGGAAGGCCGCCCTCCGCCGCCGCATAGACATCCACCGTGCCGATGCCCCGGGCCCGGCCCACCGCCTTGGCCGCCGCCACGCCGGGGTAGCCCATGGCCGTCTGCTCATACCATGCGGCGTTGGCCCCGTTGGGCAGCCGCTGATAGCTCTCCAGAATCCGGGCACGGAACGACGCGTCGTCCTCCGCGTCCCTGCCGCCGGAGAACGCCGCCGGGTTCGTGCAGCTGGTCACCGCCACCGGGCAGGCAGTCAAAATACACACCGCCCCCGGCGCCGCGTTGCCGCTGCCGCCGCCCTCCAGCGCCTCCGCCGGAGCTTCCGTGAACAGCTCTCCCGCCGCCAGCACCGCACTCTTGGTGGTCTGAAAACGGGTCTCCTCCGCCGTCATGCACACCGTGCCCGCCGGGATGGTCTGATCCGCCGCCAGAGCCGTCTCCACCGTGAACCGCAGTGTCCCTGCCGCCTTGGCCGCCGGGGTCCGCACAAGGCCCCGCATGGTGCCGTGATAGTCCAGATAGACCCCCTGGGCCGTCTGGGGAAAGCTCTGGTCCAGCACCCAGTCCGCCTGGATGCCCAGGGCCTGGATCTCCGCAGCCGCCGCCCACAGCCGGACCGCCAGATCACACCCCTCCTCCGGCGCGAACCCCGCCCGCTCCGCAAAGGCCGCCAGCATACTCTGATAGATCTCCTCGATGCTCCTCACCTGTCGTCTCCTCTCATACCGGGATATCCAGCGTTGCGGACAGGCTCCCGCCCTCATGGGAGAGTTCCGCTGTCAGCACCGCCGTTCCGCCGGCGCCGGCCATCAGCTCCACGCGCTCCACCGTCACGCCCTTTTCGTCCGCCAGCGCCTCCGCCACATACTGCTTCGCCGCCGCCTGCCGTCCGGCCACCGGGACCTGGCCCAGCTGCCACAGGCGGCTGCCCAGGTCCTCCCAAAAGGGGAAGACCCCCCGCCGGGCGGTCAGCCGGAACAGCACCCGCTGCAGCAGGGCATCCCGTCCGCCGACCCGGCGCAGGCCGCCCACGCCGTCCGGCACATAATCTCCATTCCGCAGTTCCAGCGCCATCAAAGCACCCCCGTCCCGCAGTCGCAGGGGCTGTAGGCCGCCCCGTTCACCGTCAGGCTCCCCCGGATGTCCACGTCTCCCCGCAGTTCCAGGGTGCCGTCCCGCTTCAGATGGACGGAGTTCCCACCGGGGCCGTATAAAAAGACCTCCCCGGGCTGCATCCCCTCAGGCGCCTTCTTCTGCTTTACGCCGGCCACACACTGCTCCTCGCCGCCGGGCCCGCCCTTGATGACCAGCACCGCCGCGCCGTTCTCCGGCAGCCACACATAGCCGCCCGGGCCATAGATAGGCAGCGCCCGGACCTCTCCCCGGGTCACGACGCCCACGCTGTCCCCCGCGATGGTGGTCACGCCCAGATCCGCGTCCGCCGTCGGCACAGCCGGCTTCATCTGCTTGGAAAGCCACATCTCACCCACGCTCCTTCAAAGTCAAAGTCGCCGTGGCGCCGTTCCGGGCGGAAAACACGTTCTCCGCCTCCGCCACGCGAAACGCCCCGGATAGCCCCATGCGCCCCAGTTCCAGCGCCACGCAGTCCCCCGGGAAGGCCAAAAAGCTCCCCGGCAGGGTCACGGTCACGAGCTTTTCATCCTGCCTGGATTTTTCGATCTGGTACTCCCCCGTATAGCGCATGGCCGCCCAGGTGCTCTGCCCCGGCGTATAGATGACCCGGCGGCACTGGCCGCCGTTGTCGATCATGTCCCGGTTTTTCACGGAGTAGGACACGTTCCTGGTCTTGTCGATGACAAGCGCCTCCGTCAGCACGCCGTAGTGATCCTCCCGCAGCGTACAGGAGAGCACCGGGTCGCCGTCCCCGATGGCCAAATACGTCCCGCCGCCCCGCTCCGGTGCCGCGATCAGCCCTCCGTCCCGGGCAAACCGGGGCGAAAAGCCGCCGTAGGTGCGGCAGAAGCCCTCCAGCGCCTTCCACTGGCTGACCCCCGCCGCCACGGTGTACACGCTCCCCGCCCGCACATCCGCGATCTCCCGGCAGGAGATGCCGTAGGGCGTCACATGGCGCCGCACGATCTCCGCCAGCGTGGCGTCCTGATAGGTGACGGGCCGGGACTCGTTGTCCAGCAGCCGGGCGGCATAGCCCCGCCCGCTGACGGAGGCCGTCAGCCCGCCGCAGCCCAGCTCCACCGTATACTCGTCCACAATGCCCCGCAGCACGGTCGCGCCGTCCTGAATGGCGGCGAACCCCGCCGCCAGCCGCAGCACCGGCGCCATGTCCGGCTGGTACACGAACGTGACGGAATAGCTGTCGCAGGGCACCGTCCCCGTGTGGGTCACGTTCCACGCCAGCAGCTCCGGCAGGTCGTAGACATGGTGGTCGCTGGTAAAGATCCGTCCCGTCATGGAATATTCACCCTGTCGCCCGGATAGATCAGGTTGGGGTTTTTGATCTGGGGATTGGCCGCGATCAGCGCCGTCAGCGCCGCCTGATGCCGCTTCGCAATGCCCCACAGGGTATCTCCTTTCTTCACGATATAAACGTCCCTATACCCGCTCTTGTCCGTCCCGCTTCCGGTCTGGGACGCGCCGCGCCCGCCGCTCTCCGTCAGGCCGCCGTCGTAGCCGCCCCAGTCCTCCCAGAACACAAAGCTGTACCGCACATAGTCCGGCAGCGGCTCCTCCGTCACCGTCAGGGACACGAAGTAGACCCGCTCCGCCTGCCACACCGGATGGACCAGCATCCCCGCCCCCGGCTCCCGGAACACCGCCGCCATCCGCTCCCGCAGGGGAGAATCGGG
>JAUNGH010000037.1:7347-14304 GCA_030524605.1 Oscillospiraceae bacterium
ACCGCCGCCAGCTCCCGGAACTGCTCGTAAGCGCCCTCCCCCGCGAAGACGCCCTCGCCCCGCAGCACCCGGTACGCGCTGCCCAGATCCTGCAAAACGCACCGCCCGAAGGGCACGGGATGGGCCGCCATCCGCCGCCGGTACTCCACCGTATAGACCTCGGGGTTGTGGGGCCAGGTGTAATCCTTATATCGCATAGGCACCAGCTGCACGCCCACTCCTCCTTTCAATACAGGGAAAAGCCCCCGTCATACCGCCGGGCGTCCCGCTGGAAGGCCAGGGACAGCGCCCGGGCGCCGGCGGCTCCGCCGGCATCTGCCGGAAAGCCCGCCGTCTCCCACGGCGCAGCGGTCTCAGAAAGCAGCAGGCCGGCGTCCCCTGCCGCCTTGCCCCCCGCCGCGCCCCATGGCGTCCCGGCCCGTCCGGCTCCGCCCGCCAAAAGCCCGCTGTTCTCTCCGGAGCGGCGTCCAAAGACGCCCGGCTCCCCCGGGCCCTCCGTCCCGTCCGTTTCTTCCGCGGCGGCGTCCTCCGCCGGGACACGTCCCGCTTCTCCGCCCGGTTCGGCCCCGGCATATTCCGGCGCAGCGGGGGAAGTCCCCTTCCCCCGCCCGCTCCACGCGGCCGCCGCACCCGTGTCCGTCTTTGCCCCCGCGCTCTCCGCGTCCGAAGCCGCCGGCCAGCCGTCCTCTGCCGTCTCCGCATCCTCTCCGCCCGTCATCAGCGCCGCCAGGGCCCTCTGCTGCCGCAGCAGCTCCTCCCGGATGTAATCCATCGCTCATCCCTCCCGCAGCATCTCAAACCGCGCCCGGTCAAAGGCGGGATTCTCCGCCCCGGCGGCATGCGGCTGCCCGCCCGCCGCCAGAGTGCGCAGCAGCTCCTCGATCCGACGCCCCGTCAGCTCCGCCAGCACCGCCGCCCCGTCCGGAAACGCCCGCTCTCCCCGGAAAAAGCAGCTCTCCGCCAAGACCTCCGCGTTGCACAGAAGCGTCCGCTCCAGCGGGTCCTCCGCCCGCTCCCGGCTCTCCCGCCAGATGGCCAGCAGCCGTCCGGCGGTCAGCGCCCGCAGCTCGTCGACCTCTCTCATGCCGTGGTCTCGATGCGCTTGGCGGCCACCACGGTGACCTTCTCCGCCACCATGGCGTTGAGCTGGCCCTCCTCCTGGATGGCGCTCCACTGGCAGCCGCTGTAGATGATCTTCCGGTCCGGCTTGCAGATGACCAGGGAGAAGTCCGCCAAATCGTAAAAGTTGATGCCGTCGGAAACGGCGTCGTCGGTGGCATACAGCCGGGTCAGCTCCAGCGTATACTTCCTCTGTCCCTCAATGGTGGCCACCGGCTCGCTCTCGCCGAAGGCCTCCACGCTCCTGGAGGCTTTGCTGGCCTTCGCCGTATAGCTCTGCACCACCGCGATCTTCCTGCCGTCCAGCTCCAGATAGATGTCGGAACTGGTGGGAAATCCCTTCACTTCCATATGCGTCCTCCCTTACACCGTAATGTGGACCGTCAGATAGATCTGGTTCAGCCCATGGGCCACTGCGAAGCCGAACTCCACGATGCACACCGTGGGATCGTCGGCGGAGGCGCTGACCGTCACGTCGCCGTAGCTCTCAATGATCTCTGCGGCCGCCTTCTTTTCCAGCTCCACGATGACCTGGGATCGGATGGCGCTCCTGCCCTGGGCGGTGTTCTTGGCCCTGGCGAACTTGCTCCGCAGCGCCGCGCGCACCGCCGGGATGACGTCGTCCACGATGAGGATGGTGGTCAGCTCCCGCCAGGTGGCGTCCGCCGCGCCGCCGGTGGTGGTGCGGGTGGTGATGCCCCGCACCGGCGAGATCACGCCGCCCACGCTCTCCAGCGGCGTCACGCCGCCCCGCACCAGCAGGTCGATGTCGTTGTCGCTGTAATCGGCGGCAAGACCGCCCAGCCCATGCAGTTCCGCGCCGTTCAGCGGCAGGGCGGGGTCCCGTCCCGCCGCGATGACGCCTGCCACCGCCGCTGCGGCAAACACACCCGGCAGGGGCCCGCCTTCCGCGTCCAGCGCGTCCGGGCCCACCAGCACCACGCGCTCGCTGTTCAGCGCCGCAGCCCGCTCCGCCAGCTCCGCCGCCGTGCCGCCGTCGCCGCCCACCACGGCGATGCGTTCCCTGCGGGCCCCGGAGGCGGTTTCCACCGCCGTCCGCAGCGCCTGCTGCACACTCTGGTCCGCGCTGTCGCAAACCACGATCTGCACATCCCGGGTCCCCAGCGCGTCAAAGGCCGCCTGATAGTCCGCCGTCCCGCCGCTGTCCGCCACGCGAACCGCCGCCACCGTGGCGGCGCCGTTGACAAACAGCAGCCGCAGAATGGTGCTCATCCCCGGCGCGCCATCCTCACCGAAGGCCGCCGCACCGGCGGCATAGCCGGTGACGGTGACCACCTCGCCCACCGTGCCCCGGGCCGCCCTGGCCGCCACGCCGACGATCCTGCCGCCCCGCCCGGCGGACACCACCACCGACGTGTCATAGGAGGAATACACCCCCGGCCGCTCATGCATACTCTCGCTCAATCCGTCATAACCCCTTTCAGAATAAAGTTCAGGAAGGTCTCGCCGTCCTCCCGCGCCTGGGCCACGAACACGGCTCTGCACCGGAGCGTACCCCGCCGCAGGAACATCCCGGTGCTCTTCTCCCAAGCCAGGCCCTCCCACCGCAGCTCGCCCGGCCGGATGCCCTCCGGCAGTCCGCCCAGCAGAACTCCGGAGGCCGTCTCACAGCCCGCCTCGCAGTCTGCGGCCCGCTCCGCCCGGATCTCCACGGCGATGTCCCCCTCCAGCTGCCTGCCGTACAGCTCCCGCACCGTCCCGGCCGTCTCGTCGTAGCGCTCGCCCAGGTAATTGCAAAAGCCCATGGCCTTTCCCTCCACCGCGCCGACGGCCACCGCCGCCACCGCGCCGCCGTACCGCTTCGCCCGGTCTGCCGGGAAGGCGGCCAGCGCCTCCAGCCCGGCAGCCTGCAGCGCGGACACCACCGCGTCCCGCACCTGCGCCAGCTCTTTCATTCAGCCGCCTCCCTTGCCCGTTCCAAAGACGCCCACCAATAAAGCGGCTCGTCCCCGATATAGTAGGGCCGGCTGCTCCGCACCCGGAACTCCATCCCGTTCCAGAGCACCTTGTCCCTGGGCCCCAGCACCGTCTGCCCAAGATACAGCCACAGCCGCCCGTCCAGCCACCCGATGCCGGTCACAGCGCCGGGGACCTGCTCCGCCCGCTCCGTCACCGGCTGCAAAAATGCTCTGGCGGTCACGTCCCCGTCCGTCAAACGCACCGTGACCTCCTGCCCGTACCGCTCCAAAACCTCCCGGATCCAGTCCCTCATCCCCGCACACCTCGGAAGCTAAAGTCCTCCGCCTCCGCGTAGGGCGCCATCAGCCGCTCCGCCGTCTGCCGCAGCAGCGCGGCCCCGGCAACCTCCTCCGCCGTGCCCCGCGCCTTCACGGAGATCTCCCCGGCGGTAAAGGACACCACTCCGCCGCAGCTCCCCGCCGCAAGATCCGCCGCAGCGGTAAACGCCGCCGCGCAGGCGAAGGCGGTGCCGCAGTCCGCCGCCGCCACGCCGGAGCGCAGCCGCGCCGCCCACGCCGCCTCCGCCGCCTTGCACAGCGCCGCCAGCAGTTCCGCCTCCGCCTCTCCCGCGCCGGACACCGTCCGCGCCAGTTCGAAAATGGTCTCGTTCATCATTCCGCTCCTCTCCTTCCAGCTCCGCCTTGCTGCGTCTTTTCACCGCAGGGCGGGGCGCTCCCCGCCCCGCCGCTCACGCAGGCCGCCGTCAAACCAGCAAAACCATGCTGGCATCTCTGAACAGCTTCGCAAAGCCGGAGATGGAGGTGATGGCCGCCCGCTCCATCTGGCGGTCGATCAGCTTGTCATACTCCACCATGATCTCACTGCCGCAGATCTGCTCCAGGGCATAGTTCCTGTCCAGACCGATGATGGTCCCGGCAGGCACGGCGGAGGTCCGCAGCAGCTTGGCGCCCAGAGGCGTGGTCAGCGTGCCGGTGCCCTGGAAGTTCAGTCCGGTCAGGGGATTCTGAAACTCCGGCAGCTTCAGCATGGACAGCATCACGTCGCTGTTCACCAGCATGGTGTTCATGGTATAGGGGTCAAACTGGCTCCAGAAGTCCAGCAGCGCGTCATAGGACAAGGTCCCTCTTGTGCCGGAGATGGGCTTGGTGCCCACGGTCAGCTTGACGGCGCCGTTGGCGTTGCCGTCGCCGTCCCGCAGGACCTGGATGGCATCCTCCAGATGCATCCTGCCGATGTACGCGCCGATCTGGCGCAGCGTCACGGAAAACAGGTCCAGCCGCTGGAAGCGGATGGCCTCATAGGAGGCCACCAGCATTCTTCCCCGCTTGTGCAGCCGCACCAGATTCTCCTGGGTCTGGACGGTGGTCCGGGGGATCTCCGCGCCCTCCTCCACACGCACCAGGCGTTTCATGGACTCGTCGGGCACAGAGGTGATGGAGCGGTAGTCCATCCCTTCGAAATTCGTCACCGTGGCGGTGATATCCTGCAGGATGCTGCCCTCCTCCAGTCCCTGGCGCACCACCCGGGCTATGAACTCCGGGAACAGCACGGCGGATTCCATGGTGTGGAAAAACTTCTCCACCCGGTCGGAGCCCGCGCCCTTGACCTTGATATCAAAGCGCTTCAGCTGGCGCTGGAAGGCGTCCAGGCCCTCCATAGGCGTGCCGCGGTAGTGCTCGCTGGGGTCCAGCTCCTCCAGCGTCTGGGAAAAGGTGCGGCCGCTGCGGCCATACATCCCCTTTTCCAGCCGGATGTTCTCAAAATGATAAGCCATGTCTCGTCTCCTCCCTTTACAGTGCGAATGTGACCGTTCCGGTGGTCTTGTCCACTTCCACCACCAGATAGCTGTGGCCGTCAGGATCCACCAGGACGCCGCCTGTGCCGTCGCTGACCAAACCGCACCAGCCCACGGTGGGTGCCGTGCTGCCGGAATAGAACACGGTCACGATTCCGCCCAGCACCACCGAACAGGCGCCGCCGCCCCTGCACACGGACAGCACCTGGCCGCAGAAGCGTTCCCCGGCGCTGCAGCTGCCCACCTTGCCGTTGCCGCTGACCTTGACCATCTGGCCCTCGAACACCGAACCGCAGGCAAAGGTGGCCGCCCACTGGCCGATCCCCTCGTATGAAACTGTCATCTTCGTCCTCCTTTTATGTTGTTGTCCCCGTCAGACAAGGAACACCGTCTCATCGCCCCGCTCCTCCGCGCATCTTCTGCGCAGTTGGGGCGTCGCCGGAAACCGCTTCGCCGCCCGGGCCTCATAGGCCCGCTTCAGCTCCAAAAGCTCCGGCTCCTCCAGGCGGTCCGCCGCCTTGGCGAACACGCCTCCGTCCAAACCGTCGTCCGCCAGCATGGCCAGACGCACCACCTCCCGCCGCAGCTCCTGCAAATACTTCCGGCCCAGCGCCGCCTGCTTTTGCAGCAGCGCCGTCTCGCCGTTCTTCTGTCCGAACCGCTTCAGGACCCCGGCGCTGCGCTGGGCGGGCACCGCCACAAAGGACCACTCATAGGCGTCCACCGGATCCTGCAGCTCCGTAAAGCACAGGCGGTCGCCGTACATCTGCCCCTTCACATGCCGGCAGGCCCCGTCCTCCGCGCCGCAGATGGAGCAAACGCTCCTCCCCATGCTGACGCCCACGCTGACTTCTTTCTTGATGCCGCCCTCGATCTCGGCGATGAGATCGAGATTCTTCTCCGTCCGCAGCAGATACGCCCGGCCCTTCAGCCAGCAGTAGGTGTCCCCCGCCGCCGTCACCACGGCAGGCTCCCGCACCACCTCGGTCCGGTAAATGCGGGCGGTCTGCCCCTTGGCGGACCACTGGTGGTCAAAAATACCGCTCTTGCCCAAAAACAGCTCCCCCAGCCGCTCCAGCGCAGCGGTGTCAAACCGCTCAAGATCCCGGTCCACCTCGTTGTCGCACAGCCGCACGCCGAATGCGTAAACCTGCTCCTCCGTCAGCTCCGTCTTTGCAAATTGGTTGATGAGCGCCAATTCCTCCCGAATCTCCATCCAGTCCTCCTTTTATTCTTGCAGCGTCCGCAGCCGCTTCTCTTTCCCGTGCATCTCATATGGGAGCGGCTGTCATCCGCCCGCCACCGCCGCATCGTTCTCAATCCGCAGCTTCCGCGCCTGCTCACGGTAAAGCGCCGCCTTCGCCTCCTCCACCTGATCCTGCAGATTGATGTCGTCCCAGACGACCTCCACGCCGCACCCGTACCCGTGCATCCGCAGCCACAGCCTGCATATCCGCTCCACCGCAGGCGTCAGGCTCCTGCGGATAGCCGTGATCTCGGTGGTCAGCAGGTCCGCCTGCTGGGTGCTCATCCGCTCGGTGGAACTCCAGTTCAGGCCCAGCATAAAGGGCGGGATCCCGGTCTTGGCCACGATCTGCTCCATGATCTGGCGCACAGGCACCTCGCTGTCCAAAATCGGCGCGTCGCCGCCGATGACGCGGATGTCCACGTCGCCCACCGCCACAAAATCCCGCACGCTGCCGCCGCGGGTCTCCCGCATGGCCCTGGACCACTCCCCTGCCAGCTGGCGGCTGCGCTCTGCCGCGTTCACGCCGTCGCCGCCCCGGCATGTCACGGCGAAGCGCACGTTGCCGCACCGTTCCCAGTTGACGCCGACGGTGTTGTAAATCTTCATGAGAATGTCCGACAAAAACGGCATCGACCGCAGCATGGACACGCCGTAGGGGCTCTCCGTCTCCGGATTCAGCGGCGTGAACAGCAGCAGATCCTGATACGGCAGCTCCGCCATCCGTCCGTGCTCATCCGGCCCGCAGATGGCAAAGTCCAGTGGGCTCTCGCCCTCCCTGATCTCAATGTCCTCCACCCTGCCGCACAGCAGCGCGGCGATGTCCCGGTTCCCGGCGGCGGGCACGATCTCCCCC
>JAUNGH010000296.1 GCA_030524605.1 Oscillospiraceae bacterium
ACCCATGTGGGCCGCACCTCTCCCTACGGCTACCATGTGGAGACCGAGATCGTGGGCACCGAGGGCACCATCCGCATCTCCGCCGTTCCTGAGAAGAACCAGGCCATGGTGTACAACGTCAACGGCGCCTGCACCGAGTGCGTCGGCTCCTTCCCCGAGCGGTTCGAGGAGGCCTATCTCATTGAGATGGAGGAGTTTGTCAACTGCACGCTGGAGGGCAAGCAGCCCGGCACCACCGTCTATGACGGCACCAAGTCCACCGTCATCGGCTATGCCACCACGGAGGCGTGGAAGACCGGCAAGATCGTGAAGATCTGATCCTGCGCGGACGCCGTATTTTGAAATGGGAATGCAGCCGGCCAGAAAGGCCGGCTGCATTTTTTGCGGACTTGTTTACAAATTGTTCCTTGTTTTTGCAGGGGAAGGGTTGTACCATAGGGACAGAGGAAATGAAAGGGGCGATTGCCTGTGAAAAAGCTGCGGTGTGCCGCCGTCCTGCTGGCGGCCCTGATGATATTGACCTCCGCCGTCCAGGCGGAAGGCGCGGCCCCGGAAACGCCTGCGCCGCAGGCAGCGGCTGCGGCCCCGGCGGAGCAGGCGGCTCCCCGGGCGGAGGACTGGCAGCTTCTGCTGGTCAACCCCTGGAATACGCTGCCGGAGGATTTCACGGTGGAGCTGCAAAGGCTGTCCAACGGCATGCAGGCGGACAAGCGGATCGTGGAGGATCTGAACGCCATGCTGACCGCCTGCCGCAAGGCGGGCCTGCGGCCCGTCATCTGCTCCGCCTACCGGCCGCTGGAGACGCAGGCCCGGCTGTACAACAACAAGATTGCCCGCCTGCGGGCCGCAGGCTATTCCCGGGAGAACGCGGTGAAGGAGGCGGGCCGCTGGGTGGCGGTGCCCGGCACCAGCGAGCACCAGACGGGCCTGGCTCTGGACATCGTGGCAGCCAGCTATCAGGTGCTGGACAAGCGCCAGGAGGAGACGGCGGAGCAGAAATGGCTGATGGAGCACTGCTGGGAGTACGGCTTCATCCTGCGCTACCCCTCGGACAAGAGCGAGATCACCGGCATCGGCTACGAGCCATGGCATTACCGCTACGTGGGCAGAGAGACCGCGCTGGCCATCCGGGACAGCGGGCTGTGCTTTGAGGAATACTTAAAGACCCTGGAAGATCAGGAGACAAAACCTGAGACCAAACAGGAAGCCAAACAGGAGACGGCGAAAGCCGTCTCCTGTCTTTATGCTTCGAAAGGCACCCACCGGCACCGCTCCAGATCCACCGTCCCGTCCGGGCGGAACGCCACGCCCTCCGCCTCCAGCATTGCCCGCTGGGTGCCGGGGGCATAGGTATCAAAGCAGGCTTTCGTCCCGCCGAAGCGGTCCACCACCCGGTGGCAGGGCACGGAGCGGTCCCGGCACCCCGCCATGGCATAGCCCACCGTCCGGGCGCACCGGGGCATCCCCGCCAGCCGGGCCACCTGGCCGTAGGTGGCGACCTTCCCGGCGGGGATACGGCGCACCACGTCGTAAAACGCGGCGAAGACCCGGCCGCTCACCGCTCCCGCACCTCATACAGATCCGTCCGCCGGGCGGACAGGATGGGCAGCTGCCGCCGCACGGCCTCCAGACGGGCCAAGTCCAGGTCGGCGTACAGCGTGGCCGCCTCCGCTCCGGCCCGGCACAGCACCGTGCCCCAGGGGTCCACGGCGAGGGAGTTTCCATAGGCCACATATCCGGCGGTCTCGTCCCGGGCGGGGGAGACGCCCACGGTAAAGCACTGGTTGTCCACCGCCCGCTGGCGGAACAGCAGCTCCCAGTGGGCGGGGC
>JAUNGH010000038.1 GCA_030524605.1 Oscillospiraceae bacterium
GACCTGGATGACCTTGGCGGTGCGGATCATCCGCTCCAGATAGCGGATGCGGCTCTCGTTTCGGTTTTTCGCCTGCTTGGCGCACTTGTACTCAAAGTTCTCGCTGAGGTCGCCAAAGGCCCGGGCAGTCTGGACCTCCTCGATCAGCTGGGGCCGCAGGACACGGACCCGGTGGTCAATCTCCTCCTGCATCTTTTTGATATCCACTTCCGTCAGTTCATCGTACATGACAGCACCTCCGTCGGCCTGCCCGGGCGCGCACCGGCCCGCGCGGGTTTTCTTTTCAGCATCATAGTACGCCAAAGCCGCCTTGTCAAGAAACGCCGGACACGGAAGCACGGCCGCGAAGGCAGGCGCATATACTGGTTTTGACCACACGACGAGGGGGAATGGGGTTTGATCGATATGGAGAGGTACGTGGTTTCGTCCCTGGAGCTGCATCTGTTTTTTGCCCGCATCATGAAGGAGCACGCCCTGTTTTTAAAGGCGGGCTTTACGCCTGCGAATCAGGACTTCTCCAGGGAGGCGGCGTTTTATCAGCGGGAATTTGAGATGCTGCTGCGGCGCGCCGTTCAGTTGAGCGGCGGCGTGGTCGGCGGGCAGGTGCTCTCCTCCGGCGAGATTGTGACGGAGTTCACCGCCGACGCGGAAAAGAAGACCCAGTGCTTCACCGGCATCCGGATCGACCGGGAGATCACCCGGATGGAAGCCATGCTGCGGTGCGGCGGCGCGGCCCGCGTCACGCCGGCCCTGTGCCGCCAGGTCAAGCGTCTGAACCGGACGGCGCTGCACCTGCTCCAGGGGCTCATCGGCTTCAAGGAGCGGATCCTGAACGGAATGCTCCGCTGCCGCGTGTTCACCACGAATTATCCGCTGCTGATCGAGCACATCATCCGGGAGGCGAAGCTCTATCAGACCTTCCTCTGCAGCGCGGAGCGGGAGGGCCGCCTGGACATTCAGACCATGCGGGAGACGGAGACCTTCTGGAACCAGATCATGATGGAGCACGCGCTGTTCATCCGCGGCCTGCTGGACCCCGCCGAGGGCGCGCTGGTGGAGACCTCCAACACCTTTGCCCGGGAGTACGCGGCCCTGCTGTCCAGGGCCAAAACGGCAAACGACGCGGCAATGCTCCACCGGGAGTCCCTGAACGAGACGCTGAAATTCCGGGAGTTCAAGACCGCAGGCGTCAAGGGGATCGAAAGCTGCGAGATCCGCTCCATCATCCTGCCGCTGCTGGCGGACCACGTTCTGCGGGAGGCCAACCACTATATCCGCCTGCTGAACGCGTGATCCGCCCGGACGCGCTCCGGCGGCGGGGGAAAAGCCCTCCGACACCCGAGATTTCGGAGGGCTTTTCCCCTTGGCTGTTTGAACTTTCCGGGACTTACCAGAGCTCCGTCTCCAGGATGCGCACAAATTCCTCCAGCCCCGCCTGGTCCTCTTTGGTAAAGCGGCCGATGCTGGGGCTGTCGATGTCCAGAACGCCAACCACCCGCCCGCCTGCGCGGATGGGCACGACGATCTCGGAATTGGACGCGCAGTCGCAGGCGATGTGCCCGGGAAACCGGCGGACGTCCCGGACAAGCTGCGTCCGGTCCTCCTCCGCCGCCGTGCCGCAGACGCCGCGCCCCACCGGGATCTCGATGCAGGCGGGTTTTCCCTGAAACGGCCCCAGCACCAGCAGGCCGTCCTCCATCAGGTAAAAGCCCGCCCAGTTGAGGTCCTCCAGCGTGTGGTACAGCAGCGCCGCCGCGTTGGCGAGATTGGCGGTCTTGTGGGGCACGCCGTGGACCAGCGCCGCCAGCTGCCGGTTCAGCAGTTGATAATCCGTCATGATGATGCTCCTCCATTTCAAATGCCCGCTCCGGGCGATCCCTCACCGGCGTCCCCCAGCGCCCGGTCGATCAAAGCCAGAGAAATTTGAAACGACTTGATGCGGCGGAGTGTCAGCGTATGCTGGGATTTTCCCGGCTCCAGCTTCGTCAGCGCCTTTTCACATTTGCCCAGCGTGGAGGCAATGGCGCGCTTTGCCTCCAAAAGCTCCTCTGCGGTGTATGTGTCCATCTCTTCCCCCGTCAGCGCTTACTCTCTGAAAATGCATAGGCCTCCCGCAGCCACTCCAGCAGCTCGCCGTCGATCTGCTCTTCCCCGGACACCGGCACATGGTGGGTCCAGCGGCCCGGATACGGCTCCGTGGCCACAGCCGCGCGGGGGGACTCCAGCCGGTGGGAAAGCCCGATGGTCACGACGACGCAGTGCTCCGGCCACCCCTTTTTTCTGCGCACCGGCAGCGACGCGGCGGCAAACAGGTGCCTGCCGTAAAAGCTGATCTGGCTCTTCTGCACCCTGACGGACGCATCGGGAAATTCCGTCTCCATACGGCGGAACAGCGTCTCGTACAGCGACAGCTCCAGCGGCCTGCCGTCAAAGAAAAACAGGACGTCGGACGCGTAATGCTCAGGCGTTTTCAATGCGTTCCCTCCTTTTCTGTCCTCATCACAGCCTGCTTCCAGCGCGGGGCCGCCGTCAGGGCGCCTGTCCGCTCTCCGCCGCAGCCGCCTTTGCCGCAGCCTCCTCGGCGGTGGTGGTGTCCCAGGGCGACGCCAGCTTGCGCAGGCACCGCTGCCAGCCCTCCGTCCCCTGTTCATAGGGCGTGGGGCGGTAGTCGTTGGTATCGGCCACGCTGCTGACGCGGCACGGCACATACGCCATCTCCCAGGAGACGCCCGTCTCCTCCACATCCACCACCACTTGCGCGATCACCGTGTCCTTGTCCCCCGGATTCCGGTTGCCGCCGAAGCAGAAATTGCCCAGGCTGTACAAAATCACGCCGCCCTGGTATTCCTCCGCCGGCTGCAAAACGTGGGGATGGGTCCCCACCACGATGTCCGCGCCGCCGCTGACCGCCGCGCGGGCCAGGTACGTCTGCCGCGCCGTTGGCACATAGATCTTTTCCGTCCCGGCGTGCATGCAGGCGATCACGATATCCGCGCCGTCCTCCCGCAGGCGGGCCGCGCCCTTTTTCATCTGGTCCGTGGAGCCGTTGAAGGGCAGCACATAGACGCCCACCCGCAGCGCCGTCCCGCCGTCATGCCGCAGGTCAAAGCACACGCCCTGATTGCCCTGTATCCCGGCGACATCCGCCTGCTCCAGCGCCGCCGCGGTGTCCGCTATGCCGGCGCTGCCGAAGTCATTGGTGTGGTTGTTGGCCATGGACACGCAGTCCACGCCGCCCAGCGCCAGCGACTCTGCGTATTTCGCCTGTCCGCAGAAGGCATACTGCGACGCGGATTCCAGCCGCTTGTCGGAAAAGCTGCACTCCAGATTGGCAAGGGTCAGGTCGTCCGCCGTCAGGATGTCCGCCACATTGGAAAAGGGATAGGCCAGATCATCCCCCACCACGCTTTCAAAATGGTTCGTATAGTGGCTGGAGGACAACGTGCAGTCCCCCAGCAGGGAGATCACAAACCGCCTCTGATCCTGCGGCTCCCCCGAAAGTTCTGCCGGAGCCGCGGCGGCGTTCTCCGGCTCCCGCTCCGGTACGGCATGCTCCGGTCCGGCGCTCTCCGCCTGCTCTCCGGAGGCCGCGGCGATGCTCTCCGCCCTGGCCGGTGCCCGTTGGCCGGGGCCGGATGGTCTCAGGAAAAGCAGGCCGGCCCCCAGCAGCACCTCTGCCGCGATCACAAGGCCCAGCGCAGCCGTCAGCGGATTTCTCCGCCGCTTCATGACGCGTTTCCCCTTCACGGCCATCCCTCCCCGCTCTTTTTTGCCATTTTACCACAGTTCCCGCCGATACGCCAGAGAACGACAGGGGAAAACACAGGAAAAAGGCTGCCGTGTACCACAGCAGCCTTTCTATTTGAATTCGACGATATCGTTGGGCGTACAGCCGATGATCGCGCAGAGCTTTTCCAGCGTGATCATGGTGATGTTCTTGTTTTTCTTCAGGGAATCCAGCGTCTTGTTGTCGATGCCGCCCTTGAGCAGCTGGTACTGCGTGACTTTCCTTTTCTCCATCGTCTTCCAGAGAGGCCCATAGTCAAACAGAACGATCACCGCCTTTTTTTGCGTCTACAGGTAAATTATATGGAGTTTTCAGAAAAATAAATATTGTGGCTGTAGCCACAATATCGTATAATGGAGCAGACGGGCCGCCCGGCGCCGGCGGAGATTTTTGAAACTTTGGCCGAATGGCTGGACGGGGACACTGTTTTGTACTATGATAAGGGTATTCTCAGGGGAGGAGCGCAGCGATGCTGATTTACACGCAAATGTTGGACACGCCGGAAGACCGGTCCAAATTTGAGCTGATATACCGCATGTACCGGGGGCTGATGTTCCATGTCGCAAACCGGATCCTGAACAACGAGCACGATGCCGAGGACGCCGTTCAGCAGGCGTTTTTCGCCGTTTTGAAAAATTTAGATAAATTTTCAGAGGCCGGGTGTCCGAAATCCAAAAGCCTGATCGTTACTATAGTTGAAAGGAAAGCAATCGACCTGTACCGCGTCAAGCAGCGTCAGGCCGCCGTTCCGCTGGAGGAGGAATACATCAACGTGCCTTCGGCTTCGGAGGTCGATGCGATACCGGACCGAACGGTTTTGGCGAAAGCAATGGCAATGCTTCCAACAAGGTACCGTGAATTGCTGTTCCTGAAATATGACAACGGGTATTCGGAGCGGGAAATCGCAGCCATGTGTTCCATGACGGAGGCGAATGTCAACAAAACCATCCAACGTGCCAAAAAGAAGTTGGAATCGATTTTGGAAGAACAGGAGGCTTGAGATCATGAAGATCACAGACGAACTGCTGTATCAACATGCCGCTGAAGCCCGCGATATCTGGCTGGATACCCTGCCCGACGGCAGCGGGCTGGCCGAGCATCGGTTCTCGGACGCGTTTGAGCTGGAAATCCAGAAGGCGGTGCATGGAAAAAAACGGCGCCGCATACGCTTCAAGGGCGCGCGGCAGGCCGCGGCGGTGCTTTTGATATGCCTGCTCGGCGCGGGCGCGTGGCTGGGCGTGGACAGCGGCGCCAGGTCCACCCTCCGGCACTGGGCGCAGAGCTCCGCCGCCGCGTCCTTCCTCCACCGCTGCTTCGGCGGGACACCGGAGACGCCGGCGGACAGCTATCGCATCTCCTGGCTGCCCGACGGCATCTGGACGGCGTCCACAGGCTCCGGGGACACGGGCGAGGTCGTTTACGAATCGGAAAGCGGCGTCTGCGTACTGTCCTTCACCCGCATCCAGGAGGGCACGGAACCTCCGCCCCTCTCCCCGGACGGCGAAGCCGCCCGCGAGGCCGTTGAGATCAACGGCCTTCCCGGGGAGTGTTATGAGGACCCCGGCGGGGAACCCGCCTGCGTGGTGGCCTGGACCGACGAGGCCGCCGGCATCTCCTTCCGGCTGAGCAGCAGCCTGACAAAAGAAGAAACCATCCGCATGGCGGAGAGCGTCTGTGAGGACGCCGCCGCGCCCCAGGAACGTCTTCCCTAGGCACAGGGCCTATTTTAGAGAAGAGAAAAAAAGAAAGAGGAGGAACCCATGGAAATCTTGCTGAAAATCGTCCCCGTCCTGGCAGTCGTGATCATCCTTGTTCTGGTGATCTGCATCGGCTACGTCAAGGCACCCCCCGACACCGCGTTCATCATCTCGGGCTTCCGCAAGCCCCGCATCCTGATCGGCAAGGCCGGCATCCGCATCCCGTTTCTGGAGCGGCTCGACAAGCTGTCCCTCAAGATGTTCTCCGTCGACGTGAAGACCACCGACTTCGTTCCCAACGCCGAGTACATCAACGTCAAGGTGGACGCCACCGTCAAGATCCGCATCGGCCAGAGCCAGGAGATGATGACCCTGGCCTCCAAGTTCTTCCTGAACGAGAACGAGGACATGATCATCCGCCGCGTCCAGGACACGCTGGAGGGCAACATGCGTGAGATCGTGGGCCAGATGAAGCTGGAGGAGATGGTCACCGACCGCAAGGCCTTCGGCGAGCGGGTCCAGGAAAACGCCATCCCTGACCTGGAGAAGATGGGCCTGGAGATGATTTCCTTCAACGTCCAGTCCTTCTCCGACCAGAACAACGTCATCGACGACCTGGGTATCGACAACATCTCCCAGATCAAGAAGGGCGCCGCCGTGGCCAAGGCCCAGGCCGAGCGGGACATCGCCATCGCCCAGGCCCAGGCCGCCAAGGAGGCCAACGACGCCAAGGTCCAGTCCGAGATGGAGATCGCGGAGAAGCAGACCTCCCTGGCCATCCGCCAGGCGGAGCTGAAGCAGCAGTCCGACGTGAAGAAGGCCGAGGCCGACGCCGCCTACTCCATCCAGGAGCAGGAGCAGCGCAAGACCATCGAGGTCACCTCCGCCAACGCCAACATCGCCAAGGCCGAGCGGGAGGCGGAACTGAAGGCCAAGGAAGTCGAGGTCATGAAGCAGACCCTGGACGCCGAGATCCGCGCCAAGGCGGACGCCGAGCGCTACCGCCAGGAGCAGGGCGCCCAGGCCGACCTGTTCAAGCGCCAGAAGGACGCCGAGGCCCGCCGCTATGAGAAGGAGCAGGAGGCTGCCGCCGAGATGAAGATCGCCGAGGCGGCCAAGTACGCCAGAGAGCAGGAGGCCGAGGGCATCGCCGCCGTCGGTAAGGCGGAGGCCGAGGCCATCCGCGCCAAGGCCCTGGCGGAGGCCGAGGGTATCGACAAGAAGGCCGAGGCCATGAAGAAGTACGGCGAGGCCGCCGTTGTGGAGATGATCATGTCCGCCCTGCCGGAGATCGCCAAGAACGTGGCAGAGCCCCTGTCCAAGGTGGATAAGATCACCATGTACGGCGACGGCAACAGCACCAAGCTGCTCTCCGACATCATCAACGGCACCACCCAGGTCACCGAGGGCATCAGCTCCGGCATGGGCATCGACCTCAAGAGCCTGATCATGGGCGCCCTGGGCGGCAAGCTGGCGGCGGATAAGCCCGCGCAGGTCGTCGTGGTTCCCCAGTCTGCGCCCGAGCAGGGCAAGCCGGAGTCCCCCAAGGCTGAGCCCGCCGGCGAATAACCCCCACAGGAATTGTCAGTGCGGATGGGCCCCTGCCCTGCCGGCGGAAAGGCCGCTTCTCCCGATGGGAACACACCGGCCTTCCCCGGTGCGCGGGGCATGGGATTTGAGGGCAAAGAAAGGAAAACGCCATGAAATGTGCAGCGGATTTTAGAGCAATCGCCCGGGACGCCCTGCGCGGAAAATGGGCGCTCGCCGTTTTGACCGGCTTTATCGCCTCCCTCATCGGCGCCGAGATCTGCGGCGGCGGAGGCGGAGGCAGCTCCAGCAGCAACAGGAACTCCCTTTCCTCCGGCGAACTCCGGGATTTCTTCCAAAGCGACCTTTGGCTCCGGATCCTGCCCTTTGTGATCACCGCCGTCGTGCTTCTGGTCATCTGGTGCATCGTCATCACCGTCATCGGCGGCGCCGGCAAGCTGGGCTACGCAAAGTTCAACCTCAACCTGGTGGACGGGAAGGACGCCGCGCTCTCCGACCTGTTCTCCCAGTTCCACCGGCTGGGCGACGGCTTCTGCATGAACTTCCTGATGGGGCTGTACCTGGTGCTCTGGACCTTGCTTTTCATCATCCCCGGCGTCATCAAGTCCTACAGCTACGCCATGACGCCCTACATCCTGGCCGAGCATCCGGAGCTGGGCGCCAACGAGGCCATCACGGAATCCCGCCGCATCATGGACGGCAACAAATGGCGGCTGTTCTGCCTGGGGTTCAGCTTTATCGGCTGGAGCCTGCTGTGCAGCCTCCCCATCCTGATCGCCCTCGCCGTCATGACAGTCGGGCTTCTCCGCAGCGGCGGCAGCGCCCTTGCGCTGCTTTGGCTGATCCCCCTCAGCCTCCCCCTGAGCGCCGGGTTCCTGTTCCTGCGCCCATACCGGGAGGCGGCCTACGCCGCTTTCTACCGCGACGTCTCCGGGACGGACATCCCGCCGGAGCCCGCGCTGCCTGAGCGTGGCCCCCTTTGGCCCGAGAGCGAGTGACAGCGCCCCGCGGAACAGACAGACAAAACGGCGCCCCCGGAGCGGTTGCTCCGGGGGCGCCGTTTCATGCTCTCAGGCTCTCTTTTTTAATTTTGGATGACCCGCAGGAATTTGACGATACCCGCCGAGGGCTCCTTTGCATACAGCGCCCGGAGAGAGATCGTGACCAGAGCGGGATGGACATTTGCCGGCACTCCGGCATGGCTATGGCATCCCGGGGCCGGGCGCTGCGGTTGAACGCCTCCATGCCGCAAAACCGCAGCGTGTCCTCAATTTTGATGCGCGGGTGCGCACCGGCGGAAGCCATGTCCGGCAAGTCCGTCACCCCTGCATCTCCAACGCGGACAGAAACAGCCGGTTCAGCTCTCCCCACGCACGCGCCTGCTCCTTGGGCAGGCGCTCGATTTCTGCCTTGACCGCCGCGATACTTCGCTCAAGATACTCGTTGAGGACAGGGATACGGGCGATCCGTTTCACTTCCGGGGCATGCACTTTCAGCTCCAGCAGCTGCCGGACGGGTTCCCTGAGCTCCTCCTCCAGCTGGCTTTCCACCAGTTCGGAAAACAGCATGGGAGGCGGCGTCCCCTTCTCCAGAATCCAGCGGCAGGCCAGGATCGGGCGCAGCACATAGAAGTACTTCTTCGCCCTGACCATATCGCCGCGCAGAAACTCACGATAGTTGCCCTGGGCCATGTGCAGGTAATGCCACAGGCCGCTCTTGGAGGAGAAATACCGCCGCATCACCGGCTTGAACTGCTCCGCAAAGGCGCTGCTTTGGTAAACAATGGGAGAAGAAAACCACTCAAAGACAGTCGGGTTCGATTTGTGGAGCAGGCGCAGGGTCTTGTCCACATCCCAGCCGTTGATATCAAGCGCATCGCTGACGGGCGTCTCGATCACATCACGGAGCCGGTCCAGCCGGAGATAGCTTTCTCTGGGTCTCACATAGATGAACCGGACGTCGTAGTCGCTGTCCGGTGAGGCAAAGCCCCATGCCCGGCTGCCGGATTCAACCGCCAGCAAAACGCGGCAGTTTTCCCGCCGCTCGATTTCATGCAGCTTTTCCTGGATCAATGCTTTCACGGTAAACACCGCCTTTCGGAAGGTATGCTCAGACAGCCGCCTTGAAATTGTACACAGGGCGGATGCGCCCGGCGATCTCGACAGTGGGTCCGATCTGCGCCACGATCTCGTCCATGCTCTTGTACGCCATGGGGGACTCGTCCAGCGTTTCAGGCAGCACACAGGTGGTGTAGATGCCCTCCATCTCCCGCCGGAACTCCTCCATGGTCAGCGCGCTGCAAGCGGCACGGCGGCTCATCAGGCGGCCGGCGCCGTGAGGCGCGGAGCAGTTCCAATCCTCGTTGCCCCTGCCGATGCAGATCAGACTGCCGTCCCGCATATTGATGGGGATCAGCAGCTTTTCACCCGCCCCGGCAGACACAGCGCCCTTGCGCAGGATCATGGCGTCCGTATCAATGTAGTTGTGGATGGTGGTAAACGCCTCCACGGCAGTGAGGTGCATGCCGGTCATGATGACATCGACCATCGCCTTGCGGTTGAGCATGGCGAACCGCTGCGTCAGCTTCATGTCGTGGATATAGTCCTCAAACAGCCTGCCTTCCACATAGGCCAAATCCGCAGGGATATTCAGGCCGCGCTCCTTCTTCAAAGCCCGAATGGTCCCCTGGATTTCCCGGAAGCGGCCTTCGGCCTTCATCTGAGCGATTGCCGCCTGAATCTGATAGCCCGCGCCGCCCCAGAGCGCCCGGCGGCCCTCATCCTGATAAAAGCCCGCCACCTCGGTGCCCAGATGACGGCTGCCGGAGTGAATGACCAGAAACAGCCGGCCGTCTTCGGCGCGATCCACCTCAATGAAGTGGTTGCCGCCGCCCAATGAGCCGATGCTGCGCATAGCGCGGTGGAGATTGACCTGCCCGGCGCAGCGCAGCTGGGTCAGATCAATTTCCGCATGCAGCGCGTGGAGCTCGCCGCGCACCTCACGGCCGCAGGGAATCTCCCTGCGGATCAGCGCGTCCAGCCTGTCAAAGTCGATCTCGCGCTCGGCAAGCTCCACCGTCTCCATGCCGCAGCCAATATCGACGCCGACCATGCCGGGCACAATCTTGTCCCGGATGGTCATCGTGGTACCAATGGTGCAGCCCTTCCCGGCATGCACGTCGGGCATGATGCGGATCTTGCAGCCAGCAAACGCAGGCTGATCGCACACCGCCCGAATCTGCCCTGCCGCCAGCTCCTCCAGCTCAGGCGTATAGCAGACGGCGGTATTATATAAACCGTGAATGGTAACCATGGCGTCCCTCCTGTTCTCTCCCTCCTGATATCTAAGGTAAGAATACCTTGATAAACGGGTAAAATCACGGAAAAAAAGTTGCGAACACCTTTCCGGAAGGTGAATTTTCGGATTTTCCGTCCTTCTATCGGGACACATTCTATGCTAGAATCGGTACATAACCGATGTGGAGGCGGAGCCTGTGGCATACAGCGAGCTTATCAAAAACTTTGAACGAATCCGTGATTACATGCGTGCGTTCTACGTCTACGGTTTCAAGAGCCGCAGCGAATATGACGCCAAGAGCGCCCGGAGCTACGACAATGAGCGCCGCAGAATGGAAAGCTGGCTCGGCGGCTATATGTCCTTCCACCAGGACGCCGCCGGCAAGCGGGTCTTCCTGTCTGTAGACAGCCGGAGGATCCCTCATAATCCGCTTTACAAGGCCCTCAAAGCCAAGAGCTTTACAGACAGAGACATCACCCTGCATTTTTATATCCTGGATCTGCTGGCTGACGGCAGCGCCCTCTCCTCCAAAGAGATCGTCGATCACATCAACGGCGATTATCTTTCCCATTTCCGCGCTCCCTTCTCTCCGGACGAGTCCACCGTCCGGAAGAAGCTGAAAGAATATGAGGCGCTGGGCCTTCTCCAGTCCGAGAAGAAAGGCCGCGAGGTCTTCTACCGGAGAACGGATCAGGAAAAGCCTGATCTGAACTCCTGGGCAGATGCGCTGGCATACTTCTCTGAAGAAGCGCCTCTGGGGGTCGTGGGGTCTTTCCTGCTGGATAAGCTGCAACAGCAGCCCTCCGATATCCTCCGGTTCAAGCATCATTACATTCTTCACGCTCTTGATAGCGATATCCTGTACCGGCTTTTGCAGGCTGTCGATGAGCGGCGCGCGGTCGAGCTCACCTTGAAAAGCCTTCGCAGCGGCCCTGATTACCGGCGCACCGTCTGCCCGCTGAAGCTCTACATAAGCACGCAGTCGGGCCGTCAATATCTGCTTGGCTATCACTACCGCGGAAAGCGTATGACCTTCTTCCGCTTGGATGCGATCAGAAAGGTCGCCGCCGGAAATGTGGAAAAGCGCTACGAGCAATACATGGACCGCCTGGAGAAGTTCGATCAGCATCTGTGGGGTGTCTCCACCGGCCCGGATCACAACCTGGACCACATCGAAATGACGGTCCGCGTCGATCCCGGCGAAGCTTTCATCCGGCAGAGGCTGGAGCGGGAGAAACGCCATGGCACTGTGGAAACAGTGGACGATCACACCTGCCGCTTCACCGCCGATGTCTATGATGCGGCCGAAATGCTGCCGTGGCTGCGGACATTCATCGGCCGCATTGTGGATTTGAAGTGCAGCAATCCATCCGTTGCCGATACGTTCCGTGAGGACCTCAACCGCATGAACGCCATGTATGGAGGTGATGACGTTGCTGTTCAGTGAAATCTACGGAACCTACTTCAATGTGGTCGCAGCCATACTTGCCGAGGCAGCAGGCGGGAACCTGACGGAGCGCCGGATGACCGCGCTCGTCCGGGAAAAAGCGTTTGCCGAGAGCATACTGAGCATTCCCGCCGCGCTGAAAGGGGAAAGCTGGCCCTTGCTGGATCATACGCTCACACCCGTAATCCGGCATAAGCCCACAATGCCCCTGACCATCCTCCAAAAGCGCTGGCTTAAGGCCCTGCTTCTGGATCCGCGCATCGCGCTGTTTGATCCGGACACCACCGGCCTTGAAAACGTGGAACCGCTTTATAAGCCGGACACGTTCGTCCTGTTTGACCAGTACGCGGACGGGGATCCGTACAGGGATCCCGGCTATATCCAGTGCTTCCGCACAGTCCTCCAGGCACTCCGCGAGAAGCGCATGCTGCGGATCCGCTTCCGCGGGCAAACCGGAGCGCGCCATTCGGTTGCCCGCATCCCTTATCGGCTGGAGTACTCCGCAAAGGATGATAAATTTCGGCTTCTGACAGTCGGCAAACACCGGATCAACGCCGTCAACATGGGGCGTGTTCAATCCTGCGAGCTGCTGGAGGAATATGACCCCCGCGGGGTTCATCTTCCCCGGGAAAACACGCGGGAGCTTGTACTTCTGCTTCATGACGAGAGAAATGCCCTTGAACGTGTGCTGCTGCACTTCTCCCATTTTGAAAAGGAAACCATCAAGCTTGACGAGCGTCTCTTTCAAATGAAACTCCGATACGACGGGGAGGACGAAACAGAACTGCTCATCCGTGTGCTGTCCTTCGGCCCCATGCTGGAAGTAAAGGCTCCGCCCGATTTCATTTGTCTGGTGCGAGACCGGCTTGCCAAGCAAAACACCTGCTCCCTGCGGAACTCACCGGGAGAGAAATCATGCGTTGACCAATCCGATGTGTCCCCTGGCGGATGAGTTCACAGACAGCCTTCCCGGCCGTTGGCCGGATAGATGCCGATGTGCTTCGCTTTGCCAATGCGGATATAGCTGATGAGCTTATGGAACGGTCTTGGAAAACCGCCAAAAACCATTCATGATTAAAAAAGTTTTAGCATTTTATTTCACTGTTCTCGAAAAATACCGCGCTCAAATCCAACGTTGCAATAAGCAAAGACCCCCTCTGAAATCAATTGATTTCAGAGGGGGTTGGTCGGAGTGTAATTATAGGACTTAAGGAAATGCAGTAACATCAACGGTTTGCAGGCCGTTGGCAAGAGGTTTTATTCTGATATTAGTCCTGGGTGCGCTAAAATAAATTGGTGTCGTATTGCGTCCATCATTTGGGGCGTAGGATAAATTGCCCTATCTGGAAAGTCCATTGTTGCATATTCTTTGACATAGTATTTTGGCATCCGGCTAAACCAATCCAACATAAGGCGAAGTTCGCGTTTTTGTTCTTCTGTCTCCGGTTTGGCAGCATTCATGATGTGCATTACATTTCTATCAATAATTTGCAATAATGCTATTCCGTGTTTCTTAGCATATTCATATGCTCCACTTTGAAAACCACATGTTGAAATCATAATTCCCTTATGTGCACCAAGACTTCTTACTTTATCGTTTAATACTGCAACTTTTTCGCGGGTAACCGGAGCAGAATATCGTTTACACTCTGTTATGACTTTAAACTCAACACCCATAGCAATAAACCTTGCATAGACATCTATTTGATATGTACCGTCATCTGCCGGAATACAAACATTATGTTGGATTGAGAAATCTGATAAATGCTCGACTTCTGCGTAGCCCTTCAATATTTCCAGGCAAAGCTTTTCGAATTCAGTTGGAGATATGCTTGCAACAAGTTCCCGATAAGGGTTGATTGTCTCCATCATGTCCCCTCCTTTAGGGATGCTCTTTTTTCTTTGCGTCTATCAAATCCTACCGCAAGACACAGATATATTATTAATTCTCGCGCTAATTGTAGCAGTCTATATGTATTATTGAGAACCGGTCGGAAAACAGGGCGATCTTCCTGAACGTCCACGAGGCCATCATTAACCGGGCCACTTGGGAAAAGGTGCAGAGCATGAAAAAGGGCACCCGCCGCAAGCGGCCCACCGTCACCCAGGAACCCAGCGCGTTCTCCGGTTTGCTGAAATGCCCGGAATGTGGCGGCAATCTCAATTTCCATTTTAACCAGGGCAATCACGACATCAAGTTTTTTAGCTGTAAGAACCACAATTCCGGGCTTCGCAAATGCTCCAAAACCCACTATATCCGGCTGGACTTTTTGGAGCGGGTGGTGCTGTACGAGATCAACCGTCTGGCCGCCTTTGCCAACGAGTATGAGGGCGATTTTTTCAAGGCCATGATGGGCCGCTCCGCAAAGGTCGCGGAAAATGACCGGGCGCGGAAACAGCGGGAGCTTGATGGGCTGCTGGCGCGGGACAAGGAACTGGATGTGCTTTTTGAAAGGCTCTATGAGGACAATGTTGCCGGAAAGATCGACGATGCCCGGTTTTCCAAAATGTCCAA
>JAUNGH010000297.1 GCA_030524605.1 Oscillospiraceae bacterium
CGTGGAGACCGCCCGGCGGCTGCTGGGCAAGCCTCCCATCGACTTCCCCCAGGAGACCGCCGTCGGCGCCCTGGGCCTGTATATCTCCAATCAGTCCGTCACCGTGTTCCAGCCCATGAACATCAACTTCGGCATCATGCCGCCTCTGGATCACCGGGTGAAGGGCAAGCGGAACAAAAACGCGGAGCTGTCCCGGCGGTCCCTGACTATTATTGAGGAATTGAAGCAGGAGGTGTTACCATGAAAATCATCGTAGACGCTATGGGCGGCGACAACGCCCCCCAGGCCATCGTTCAGGGGGCGCTGGACGCCCACAGGCTCCACGGGGTGGACATCATCCTGGTGGGCCGTGCGGCGGAGGTCCTGCGGGCCGTGGAGGGCTGCGGCGAGAAGACGCTGCCCGCCGGGGTGGAGATCAAGGACGCCAGCGAGGTGGTGGAGATTTCGGACGACCCCGCCACTGCCTTCAAGATGAAAAAGGACTCCTCCCTGACCGTGGGCCTGAACCTGCTGAAGGCGGGGGAGGGGGACGCTTTCGTCTCCGCCGGGTCCACCGGGGCATTGCTGGCGGGAGCGACCCTGCTGGTGAAGCGCATCCGGGGCATCCGCCGGGCCGCCATGGGGCCCGTCATCCCCACGGCGGAGGGCAGGGCCGTTTTGTGCGACTGCGGCGCCAACGCCGAGTGTACGCCGGAGTACCTGCTCCAGTTCGCGTATTTGGGCAGCTATTACGCCAAGCGGGTGATGGGCGTGGAGACGCCCCGGGTGGCCCTGCTGAACATCGGCGCGGAGGAGGAGAAGGGCGACGATCTCCGCCATCAGGCTTACGCCCTGCTGAAGGAGGCGGGGGACGCGGGCCGCATCCGCTTCACCGGCAACATCGAGGCCAACGAAGCCATGCTGGGCGGCGCGGACGTCATTGTGGCGGACGGCTTCACCGGCAACATCATGCTCAAGAGCGTGGAGGGCGTGGGCAGGTTTTTGCTGAAGGAGCTGAAGAAGATGTTCCTCTCCAGCGCGAAGACGAAGCTGGCGGCGGGGCTGGTGAAGGGCGACCTGGCGGGCATGAAAAAGCTGATGGATCCCAGCGAGATCGGCGGCACGGCCTTTTTGGGCATCTCCAGGCCCGTCATCAAGGCCCACGGCTCCTCCGACGCCCGGGCCATCTGCAATGCCGTCCTGCGGGCGAAGGAATACGCGGAGAGCGGCTTCATCGACGACATCCAGCGGGATATCGAACTGATGAAAGTGGAGCGAACGGTGGAAAAAATTTGATTGCCCCTTGACAGCGGCGCGGCAGTTGCCGTATGATTGCCTCAGCGATATGTAACTCATAATTCCTTGAGGAGTGAAGCAGCAATGTCAATTGAAGAAATTTTCCAGACAATGAGAGAGCTGGTCGCGGAGCAGTTTGCCATGGAGCCTGCCGAAGTGACCATGGATACGTCCTTTGAAGAGGATCTGGGCGCCGATTCCGTGGACCTGGTGGAACTGGTCATGGCCATGGAGGAGGAGTTCGAGGTCGGCGAGATCCAGGAAGAGGAGCTGGGCTCCCTGAAGACCGTCAGCGACGCGGTGAACTACATCGCCGGAAAGCTGAAATAAGAGCAGAAAGGCACCGCCCCGCGCCAGCGCGGGGCTTCCTTTTGGAGGCGCATGATGCAGGAACTGGAGAAAAAACTGAATTACACCTTCCGGGACCCGGCACTTCTCAGCGAGGCGCTGAGCCACAGCTCCTATGCCAACGAGCACCGCGCCGCCCATCTGAGCAGCAACGAGCGGCTGGAGTTCCTGGGGGACTCCGTGCTGGGCTTTGTGACGGCGGA
>JAUNGH010000298.1 GCA_030524605.1 Oscillospiraceae bacterium
GGGCATTGCCCGGATCCTCCCGGGCGGGGAAGCGGGCTGCATGGCATATGCGCCGTGCAGGCGGCTTGCCTTACCCCTGGCGCGCTGCTCGCCGGTTTGATGATGCCCGTTCAGAATCAGCGGTTCTGACAATCTGCGCCTTGATCAAAGAGTGCTTCCTCCTAAGCGGAAGCACTCTTTTGCTGGGGAGAGCCGCGCTTTCGGCGGGAAATTTCCGGCTAAAACTTTACTTTTGGTAGCTTCTCTGTTAAACTATACCCTGCGTATTTAAAAAGAACCCAAAGGAGAGAGAACGATGGCTTCCACTTCCGAATTTTCCCGGACCCTGTCCCTGCTGCGGCGGGAACGGGGCGTGTCACAGCGCACTGCGGCGGCGGACCTGGGCATCTCCCAGGCGCTGCTGTCCCACTACGAAAACGGCGTCCGGGAGCCGGGCCTTTCCTTCGTGGTCAGGGCCTGCGATTACTATAACGTTTCCGCCGACTTTATTCTGGGCCGAACCCTGTCCCGGGAGGGAAGCATGCTGACCCACGAGGAGGTGCTGAACACTGCCGAGCCGGGCAACATCCTCCAGGGCAGCGTCATGGCGACCTTGCAGAGCAAGCTGCTCTCCGGCGCGGTGGGCGTGCTGTTCGGGCTGCTGGGCAAGCTGGGGGACAAGACCGCCATCAACGCGGCGGCGTCTTACCTGGGCAGCGCGGTGTATCAGCTGTACCGCCACCTGTACAAGGCAGCCGGGGCCAATGAGGCGTATTTCGCCCTGGACCCCGCCGCCTGCGCCATGGGCGTGGCCGGCGCGGACATGAAGCTGTCTGAAAACCGCTATGCCTGCGCTCTCCGGAACCAGGCGGCCCGGAAGGCGGAGTTCCCCGACCTGTCGGCGGAGGCCGTGACCGCTGCCTACCCCGGCCGCTGCCAGAGCCTGACCCAGGTGTTGAGCACCGCCGACGCCCGGCTCCACGGCCTGTCCCAGAATTGAGATGGCCTTTCAATCCCTTTCATTTCCGGTCTTTCTGGCCGTGACGGTGATTGTCTGCCTGACGGCGGGCGGCCGGGCCCCGCAGTGCGGACGGCTGCTGCTGACCCTGGCCTGCCTGGTGTTCTACATCGCGGGAGCGGGGTGGAGCGGCTTTCTGGTGCTGGCCGCAGGCACGGCAGTGACCGCCGTGGCCCTCCGGCGTCTGCGCGGCGGGGAGGGGCGCTCCCGCCGTGTGGCCCTGGTCCTGGTCTGCTGCTGGCACATCGCCGTGCTGACGGCATTCAAATACACCGGCTTTTTCACCGGCGGCAGGGTATCCCTCGGATGGGCGCCCCTGGGGCTCAGCTTCTTCACCTTCCAGCAGCTGTGGCTGCTGAAGGAGGGCTATACCCGGCAGTATGTGCCCGCCCGGGGGGACGGGCTGATCCTCTATGGGTTCTTCTTTCCCACCGTGACCTCCGGCCCCATCCTGCGGCCCGGGGCGTTTTTCCCGCAGCTGCGGGAGGGACGCTTCCTGCGGCCGGACTGGACGGACGCCGCGGCGGGCCTGTACGCCCTTTCCCTGGGGCTTGCCAAAAAAACCCTGCTGGCGGACAGCTTCGGCGCGGTGGCGGCCAACGGCTGGGCCATGGGGGAGAAGATGACCGCCCCCGCCGCCTGGCTGGTGATGCTGGGCTATACCCTGCAGCTGTACTTCGACTTCTCCGGCTACTGCGACATGGCCGCCGGCGCGGCCCGGCTGCTGGGGGTGCGCCTGCCGGTGAATTTCGACTCGCCCTACCGGGCGCTGTCCGTGGGGGAGTTCTGGAAGCGGTGGCACATCACCCTGACCACCTTTTTGCGGG
>JAUNGH010000299.1 GCA_030524605.1 Oscillospiraceae bacterium
CCGTATTTCTTCAGGGGGTGCAGGGCCGGGACATAGCTCTGGAGGGAGCAGTTGCTCTTCACCGCGATGAAGCCCCGCTTGGTCCCCAGGCGCCTGCGCTGGGCCTCAATGACCGCGATGTGGTCCGCGTTGATCTCCGGCACCACCATGGGCACGTCGTCCGTCCAGCGATGGGCGGAGTTGTTGGAGACGATGGGGCACTCCAGCTTGGCGTATTTCTCCTCCAGGGCGCGGATGTCCTCCTTCTTCATGTCCACGGCGCAGAAGCAGAAGTCCACCAGCCCGGCCAGCTTCTCGGCGTCGGCCTCGGCGTCCAGGACCACCAGCTTCTTCGCCTCCTCAGGCATGGGGATGTCCAGGGCCCAGCGGCCCTCCACGGCCTCCTCATAGGGCTTGCCGGCGCTGCGGGCGCTGGCGGCCACGGCGGTGAGCCGGAACCAGGGGTGGTTCTCCATCAGGGTGATGAAGCGCTGGCCCACCATGCCCGTGCATCCGATAATGCCGACTTTGTACTGTTTCATAAGATAACTCCTCCTGCTGTGTTGCGGCGGAACGGCGAAATCAGGCCCGTGTCCGTCGATTTGGGTTGAATGTGGCGCCGGTTTGTACTATAATGGTCTTCATATGAGAAAGCCACCGCATGTATTTGTGGCGCGGACATTTGTTTTCTGCATGTATGATAACACGCTTTGCAAGTGCCGTCAAGCCCGCTGGTATTGGGAGGTTCCATGAAAAAAACACTGCTGACGACGTTTTTCGTTGTGACATTTTTCGCATTGACCGCCGTTTCCGCCGCCGCTGCGACGGAGGAGACGGTGAAGGTCGGTCTGCGGTACGGCTCCTCGGCCCTGTTTTCCGCCAACCTGGAAAACGCGGTGGGGAGCGGCTACGAGTTCGGCTACTTCGACGACAGCCGGGAATTCCAGCCTTTGGGCCGGACCGACGAGCGGACCATCTCCATGACCGCCGCCGGTGATATTTATATGAGCACCGACGGCGCATATTCCGCCTCCGCCCCCTCCGGCGGCTACCGCCATATGGGGGCCTGGCACGTGGAGATCGGCGGCTTCCGGGATTTTGACGACGCCCAGGACGCCGCGTGGGACTACGACGGCGCCTACCCCGCCTGGATCGACTGGGAGTATGTGGTCCGCGTGGGCTGCTACGACAGCCGGGATGAGGCGGAGCGCGCCGCGGCGGAGCTGGGCGAGGGGAGGGCGGTGAAGTCCTCCTCCACCGGCGTGGCGGTGACGGTGACGAAGTCCACGGACATCCTGTTCGAGTTCGACTGCAGCGGCATCCTGGACCTGGGCGTCCTGCCCGACGGCCGGGGGGACAGCGCCGTGACGTGGTTCAAGGGCTACCGCTACGCCGGCGGCTTTGAATACGCCCGGGTCACCGGTGGGAGCATCAACGTCATCAACGTGGTGGGCCTGGAGGACTATGTGAAGGGCGTCATCACCTCGGAGATGAGCGGCGATTGGCCCCTGGAGGCCCTGAAGGCCCAGGCGGTCTGCGCCCGGACCTACGCCCGCCGGACCAGCAAGCATCTGAGCACCTACGGCTTCGACGTGTGCGCCGGCAGCGACTGCCAGGTGTACAACGGCGTGGGCCAGACCGCCTCCGCCGCCAGTGACCGGGCGGTGGAGGAGACCGCAGGGGAGTGCCTGTACTACGACGGCTATCTGGTGCAGGACCCGGTGTACCACTCCTCCAACGGCGGCGCCACGGAGGATGTGGTCAACGTCTGGGGCACGGAGAAGGGCTATCTGAAGGGGAAGGAGGACCCCTA
>JAUNGH010000039.1 GCA_030524605.1 Oscillospiraceae bacterium
TCCGCCTGCGGCCACGACTGCGAGGAGTGCGCGGGCTGCGGCGTCACCGGCGCGGCGGTCCATGCCAGGGCCGTCAACACCATCGGCGCCCGCCCCGGGCAGAAGGTGGTGGTGGAGAGCAGCACCCAGAAGATGTTGGGCATCGTGGCGCTGGTCTATCTGATCCCCGTGGTGCTGTTTCTGCTGGGCTATCTGGTCATGGTCTTTTTGAACGCCAGCGTGGGCGTGCAGTATTTCACCGCCGTGCTGGGCTTTGCCGTGGGCATCGTGCTGGCGATCCTCTATGACCGGCGGCTGCGGGCCAGGGGCGGGCTGGTCTTTACCATCGTCCGGCTGTTTTAGGGAGCCATGTTCGGTTATGTCAGGCCGCCGGTCCAGGATCTCCCGCCGGAGGAGACCGAGCGCTTCCGCCGCGCCTACTGCGGCCTGTGCCATACCCTGGGCAGGCGCTACGGTCCGGCGGCGCGATTCATCCTGAACTACGATTTCACCTACCTTGCCCTCCTGCTCTCGGACGGGCAGGAGGGGCGGGAGCGCAGCGCCCGGTGCATCGCAAGCCCCCTCCGAAAGCGGGGCTATCTGGAGCCGGACGGCGCCATGGAGCTGGCGGCGGACGAGAGCGTGATTCTGGCCTATTGGCAGCTGCGGGACGGTGTCGCCGACCACGACTGGCTCCACGGCCTGAAGTACCGCAGTCTCTCCGGCGTTCTGGAGCCCGCCTACCGGAAGGCGGCGGCCCTCCGCCCCGGCTTCGACGAGGCGGTGCGGCGTCAGCTGGCGCTGCTGGGGGAGCTGGAGCGGGAGCGCTGTGATTCCATGGACCGGGCTGCGGACGCCTTTGCCGTGCTGCTGGGCAGCGCCGCCCGGGAGGTGGACGATCCCGTCCGGCGGCGGGTGCTGGAGCAGCTGCTCTACCACCTGGGCCGCTGGGTCTATCTGGTGGACGCGGCGGACGATCTGAAAAAGGACGCGGCTTCCGGGAACTATAACCCTGTGGCCCTGCGGTTTTCCATGGCGGACGGCAGCTGGACGGCGGAGGCGCGGCGGGAGTTCACCGCCACCCTGGACCACTCCATCCACATGATGGCCACGGCCTTTGAGCTGTGGGACTTCGGCATCTGGACGCCGATTTTGGAGACCACCCTCTACACCGGCCTCTTTCGCGTGGGCAAGGCGGTGCTGGACGGCACCTTCCGGGCCCGGCGGCGCGGAATTGATAAAAAGAAAAGCAAGAATGTTGAGGAGACGGCATGAACGATCCCTATCAGGTCCTCGGTGTATCGGAGACCGCCACAGACGAGGAAATCAAAAAAGCATACCGGGAGCTGGCGCGGAAGTACCATCCGGACAACTACCATGACAATCCCCTGGCGGACCTCGCCCAGGAGAAGATGAAGGAGATCAACGCCGCCTACGAGCAGATCACCAAAGCGCGCAGCGGCGGCAGCCGGGGGACCTCCGGGGGCTACGGCGGCTATCAGAGCGGCGGCTACAGCTATCAGCAGTACGGGCAGTCCGCGTCGGGCAGCTCCGTCCTCCAGCAGGTGCGCATCGCCATCCAGACCGGCAACATCAGCCGGGCGGAGGCGCTGCTTGCCAACTACAGCGACCACAACGCCGAGTGGAATTTCCTGCGGGGCGCGGTGTGCTATCGCCGGGGCTGGCTGGACGAGGCCAAGCGGTATTACCAGACCGCCTGCCAGATGGACCCGTCCAATCCGGAGTACCGCCAGGCGCTGGAGTTCATGGAAAAGGGCACCCAGGCGGCCTACCGCCCCGGCGGCGGGCAGTTCGGCACCGACATGTGCGGCGGGAACATGTGCCTGCCGCTGTGCTGCCTCTGGTCCCTTTGCAACGGCGGCGGGTATTGGTTCTGCTGCTGACAGATTGAGGGAGGAAACAAACGTGATCAAAAGTATGACCGGCTACGGCCGGGCGAGAGAGATGCTGCACAAACGGGATATCACCGTGGAGGTCCGCTCCGTCAACAACCGCTATCTGGACTGCACGGTGAAGATGCCCCGGATGTATACCTTTGCCGAGGATGCCGTCAAGCAGCGGGTCCAGCAGGCGATCTCCCGGGGAAAGGTGGACGTGTTCATCACGGTGGACGCCACCGCCGCCGACGTGGCGAAGGTCACGGTCAACCGGGAGCTGGCGGCCCAGTACGCCGCGGCCCTGCATGAGCTGGCGGAGGTCTGCGGCACCTCGGAGTACCGGGCCGCGCCGGAGACGCTGGCCCGCTTCCCGGACGTGCTGGCCGTCACCAAGGCGGACGAGGATCTGGAGACCGTCAGCGGCGACCTGTGCACGGTGCTGGACGAGGCCCTGGCGGCCTACAACGCCATGCGGGCCGTGGAGGGCGGAAAGCTTGCCGAGGACATCGGGAACCGCCTGACCAACATTGAGACCTATACCGGCCAGGTGGAGGCCCGCTCGCCGGAGACGGTGGCGGAGTACCGCCGGAAGCTGACCGCCCGGATGCAGGAGGTGCTCCAGAGTACCACCATCGACGAGCAGCGGATCTTGACCGAGGCCGCCATTTATGCCGATAAAGTCGCCGTGGACGAGGAGACCGTCCGCCTGCGGAGCCATGTGGCCCAACTGCGGACCATGCTGGCTTCCGACGAGCCCATGGGCCGGAAGATGGACTTTTTGATCCAGGAGGTCAACCGGGAGTCCAACACCATCGGCTCCAAGTGCAACGACGTGGCGATTGCCCAGATCGTGGTCGGCCTGAAGGCCGAGGTGGAGAAGATGCGCGAGCAGGTCCAGAACGTGGAGTGACGCCATGAAGCTCATCAACATCGGATTTGGAAGCCTGGTATCCGAGGAGCGGCTGGTGGCCATCGTCAGCCCGGATTCCGCGCCCATCAAGCGCATGATTCAGGAGACCCGGGAGCGGGGCATGCTGATCGATGCCACCTACGGCCGCAAGACCGCGTCCATCTTCATCATGGACAGCGACCATGTGATCCTGTCGGCCCTGCCGCCGGAGAAGTTCGGCGTCCGGCCGGCGGAGGAAAGGGAAGAACTATGAAGAAGGGAAAGACATTCATTATCTCCGGTCCTTCCGGCGTGGGAAAGAGTACGGTGCTCAGCGCCCTGCTGGAAAAGCGGAGGGACTTGTATTTCTCCGTTTCCGCCACCACCCGGGAGCCCCGTCCGGGGGAGCTGGACGGCATCCACTACCACTTCATGGACGTGGAGTCCTTCCGCAAGTGGATCGCCATGGACCAGTTTCTGGAGTACGCGGAGTACGTGGGCAACTTCTACGGCACGCCCAAGCGCTATGTGGACGAGGCCATGGAGCAGGGCAGGGACGTGATTCTGGACATCGAGATCCAGGGCGCCATCCAGGTCACCGGCAAGCGTCCGGAGACTGTGCGGATCTTCATTGCCCCGCCCAGCTGGGCGGAGCTGGAGCGCCGCCTGACCGAGCGCGGCACGGACAGCAAGGATAAGATCCAAAAGCGCCTGCTGCGGGCCAAGGTGGAATTCCAGACCGCTCACACCTATGATTATTTCGTCATCAACGACACCGTGGAAAAAGCGGTGAACGAGCTGGAGGCCATCATGACGGCCGAGCACTGCAAACCCAAGGAGCGCATGGAGATCATCAACGGAAAATAAGCGGCGCTCCCTGGAAGCGACAAAAAATTTAGCCGAAATCCGGCAGAATGGAAGTAGATACTATGTCTATGCTGTATCCCGCAATGAGTAAACTGACATCCTATGTCCCCAACCGCTATATGCTGGTGAACGTGGTGGCCCGTCGGGCCCGCCAGATCGCCGAGGAGGCCGAGGAGACCGGCGAGCATCTGGAGGAGAAGCCCGTGACCATCGCCGTCAACGAGGTGGCGGAGGGCAAGCTGGACGCCAGCCGCATGGACCTGACCATCGAGGAAGAGAACGCTTAAATCACCGCGCAGACCGCAAAGGAGGGGCGAGGCATGGAGACCGCTGTGATCGTAAAAGTGGCGGTCGGCGCCGCGCCCTATTCCATTGACAAGCCCTATGACTATCTGGTGCCGGAGCACCTGCTGGAGGCGGCGGTGCCCGGTGTGCGGGTCACGGCGCCATTTGGCAGGGGAAACCGGGAGACCGAGGGCATCCTCCTGTCCCGGTACAGCGGCGAAAAATCGCCGGGGCTGAAGCCCCTGAAGGCGGTGCTGGACCGGGAGCCTGTGCTGGACCGGGCGGACGTCGAGCTGGCCCTTTGGATGCGCCAGCGGTATTTCTGCACCCTGTTTGAGGCGGCGAAGGCCATCCTGCCTGCGGGGCTGTGGTATCAGCTTCGGGAGGTCTGGCATCTGGCGGAGGGTATGGACCGCATTGCCGCCGACGAGGCCGGCGGGAAGATCAAAAAGGCCCCGGCGGTGCTGGACATGCTGTTTGCAAACGGCGGCAGCGCCGGGCTGGACATGCTGCGGGACGCCTGCGGGGAGGATGTGGGCGGCACCTTGCGGGCCCTGCAGAAAGCGGGCGTCGTCACCTGCGAGACCGCTGCCAGGCGGAAGATCGGTGACAAGACCCGCCGCATGGCGGAGCTGGCCGTCAGCGTGGAGGACGCGCTGGCGCTGACTGAGGCGAAGCGCCGCTCCGCACCCCAACGGTACGAGGTGGTCCGTCTGCTTGCCTCCACCGGAAAGGCGTCCGCCCAGGATATCTGTTATTTTACCGGCGCCTCCATGCGGACCCTGCAGGGCCTGGAGAAGGCCGGTATCGTGGCGTTTACGGAGGAAGAGGAGCTGCGCGTTCCCGAAATAAAACCGCCAGAGCCCGGCCCGCCCATCGTTTTGAATGAGGAACAGCAGGCCGCTTTTGATACCATCCTGTCCCTGACGGAGAGCCCCAGGGCGGAGGCGGTGCTGCTTCACGGCGTCACCGGCAGCGGAAAGACCCAAATCTATCTGCGGCTGGTCCGGGAGGTTCTGGAGCGGGGGAAGACCGCCGTCGTCCTGGTGCCGGAGATCGTGCTGACGCCGCAGATGATGCGGAAGTTCTCGTCCTACTTCGGGGATAAAGTGGCAATGCTTCACAGCTCTCTCCGCATGACGGAGCGCTACGACCAGTGGAAGCGCATCCGCCGGGGAGAGGTGCAGGTGGTGCTGGGCACCCGCTCCGCCATCTTCGCGCCGCTGCGGAACCTGGGACTCGTCATTCTGGATGAGGAACAGGAGAGCAGCTACCAGTCGGAAAACCCGCCCCGGTATCACACCCGGGACATTGCCAAATACCTCTGCGCCCGGGACAGGGCGGTCCTGGTCCTGGGCTCTGCGACGCCTGCGGTGGAGACCGCCTGGGCGGCGGAGCAGGGAACGTACCACAAAGTGCTGCTGCGGCGGCGGTACAACGACCACAGCCTGCCCCAAGTCACGGTGGCGGACCTCCGGGAGGAGGTCCGGGAGGGCAATCCCGGCCTGATCGGCAGGGTTTTGCGGGAGGAGCTGGAACGGAACCTGGAGCGGGGGGAGCAGAGCATCCTGTTCCTGAACCGCCGGGGCAGCAGCCGGATGCTGCTGTGCGGCGAGTGTGGCCATGTGCCGGAGTGCCCCAGGTGCAGCGTGCCGCTGACCTATCACTCCGCCAACGGGCGGCTGATGTGCCACTACTGCGGCCACTCGGAGCCTGCGCGGGAGACCTGCCCCGCCTGCGGCGGCATCATGAAGCACATCGGCACCGGCACCCAGAAGGTGGAGGAGGAGCTGCGGGAACTGTTCCCGGAGGCCGGCATCCTGCGGATGGACGCGGACACGGCAGCCGGCGGCCACGAAAAGCTCCTGAGCCGCTTTGAAAAGGAGCGCATCCCCATCCTGCTGGGCACCCAGATGGTTGCCAAGGGGCTGGATTTTGAAAATGTGACCCTGGTGGGCGTCCTGTCCGCCGACATCTCTTTGTATGTGGACCATTACCGCGCCGCAGAGCGGACGTTCAGCCTGCTGACCCAGGTGGTGGGCCGGGCCGGACGGGGCGGCAAGACGGGCCGGGCCGTCATCCAGACCTACACCCCCGGCAGCGACGTGATTCAAAGCGCCGCCTGCCAGGATTACGGCCGCTTTTATGAGAGCGAGATCCGGCTGCGGCAGCTGCGGCGGTATCCGCCCTTCGCAGACCTGTTCACCTTCACCGTCTCTGGGATGGAGGAGGGGGCCGTCCTGCGGGCGGCGGCGGGGGTCCGGGAGACGCTGCGCCGCCTCTGCGCGGCCCCGGAGCTGGCGGCAAACCAGCCGGAGGTGCTGGGTCCCGCGCCCGCGCCTGTTTTGAAGCTGAACAACCGCTACCGCTATCGCTGCCTGCTGGTGGGGAAGAATGACCGGGCCACTCGGGAGCGGGTGAGCTGGCTGCTGAAGGAATTTGCAAACGACCGCGCCAACCGCGGATTGAATATTTTTGTGGACTGCAACACCTTGGAGTGATGCAGGATGATGGAGGTCAAAGCAATGGCATTGCGAAAAATCGTAGAGATGGGCGAGGAGTGCCTGACCAAGGTCTGCCGCCCGGTTACGGAATTCAATCCCCGCCTGCATGAGCTGCTGGACGATATGGCGGAGACCCTGGCGGATGCCAACGGCGCGGGCCTGGCGGCCCCGCAGGTGGGCGTTCTGCGCCGGGTGTGCCTGGTCCTGGACGAGGACTCCGAGGAGTATATCGAGCTGATCAACCCGGAGATCGTGGCCCAGAGCGGCCAGCAGACCGGGCTGGAGGGCTGCCTCAGCGTGCCCGGCAAGTGGGGCATCGTCACCCGTCCCGAGGTGGTGCGGGTCCGGGCACAGGACCGGGACGGCGGCTGGTTCGAGGTGGAGGGCGAGGGCCTGACCGCCCGGGCTTTCTGCCATGAGATCGAGCATCTGGACGGCCACCTGTACACGGAGCACATCGACCACTTCCTGTCCGAGGAAGAACTGCGGGACTATCTGGAAGCCGAGGAAAAGGAAGGGGAGTAAGCCCATGCGCATCCTGTTCATGGGGACGCCGGAGTTTGCCGTGGCGTCCCTGAAGCGGCTGGTGGAGGACGGACACGAGATCTGCGGCGTGTTCACCCAGCCGGACAAGCCCAAAAACCGGGGACATAAGCTGATGTTCTCGCCCGTAAAGGAATATGCATTGACACAAAATCTGGAGGTTTACCAGCCCCTGAACATGCGGGACGGCGAGGCGCTGGGCATCGTGGAGCGTCTGGCGCCGGAGTTGACCGTGGTGGCGGCCTACGGCAAGATATTGCCGGAGGAGATTTTGAATGCGCCGAAGCACGGCTCCATCAACGTCCACTCGTCCCTGCTGCCAAAGTACCGGGGCGCGGCGCCCATCAACTGGGCCATCCTGAATGGGGAGACGGAGACCGGCGTCTCCATCATGTATATGGCGAAGGAGCTGGACGCCGGGGACGTGATTTTGCAGAAGCGCACCCCCATCGGGGCGGAGGAGAACGCCCAGGAGCTGACCGCGCGCCTGGCGGAACTGGGGGCGGAGGCCCTGTCCGAGACGGTAGCGGCGCTGGCCGGCGGCACGGCAGCACGGACGCCTCAGGACGAGAGCCGGCAGAGCTACGCCTCCATGCTGTCCAAGGACATGTCGCCCATCGACTGGACCCGCTCCGCCCACGAGATCAGCTGCCAGGTGCGGGGGCTGATCCCCTGGCCCTGCGCTGTCACCGACGTTATCAGCGGCGAGACCATGAAGCTGTATGCTGTGGCGGAGACGGGGGAAGCTACCAGTGCCCGGCCCGGCGTCATCGCGGCGGCGGGAAAGCAGGGCATCGACATCGCCTGCGGCGACGGGAAGGTGCTCCGGGTCCTGGAACTGCAGGCCCAGGGCGGCAAGCGGATGACCGCCGCCGCCTACCTGCTGGGGCACCCGATCCAGCGGTGAGCGCGGGCACACTCTGAATCCTGTGAATCGAGGAAAGCTATGCCTTATTATTACGATTACGGCTATTTTCTGGCGAACAACATCTACTGCGTCCTGCTGATCCCGGTGCTTCTGCTGTCCGTTTGGGCGCAAATCCAGGTCAGCGGGAACTTTCGGCGGTACAGCGCCGTCAATAACCGCAGGCGCCTGACCGGCGCCCAGGCGGCGGAGGCGGTGCTTCGTGCCCACGGCGTCTATGACGTGCCGATCCGGTACTGCCGGGGGAACCTGACGGACCACTACGACCCCAGGGACAACACCATTTACCTGTCGGAGACCGTCTATAACGCGCCCACCATCGCGGCGGTGGGCGTGGCCTGCCATGAGGCGGGCCACGCGGTCCAGTACGCTGTGGGTTACGGCCCCATCCGTCTGCGGAGCGCCATCATCCCCGCCACCCAGCTGGGGTCGAAGCTCTCTTTCGTCCTGCTGGTCGCGGGGCTGCTGTTGTATGCCCAGCCCCTTTTCCTGGCGGGAATTCTGCTGTTTTCCCTCACGACCATTTTCCAGCTGGTGACGCTGCCGGTGGAGTTTAACGCCTCCCACCGGGCCATTGAGACCATCGAGGGCCAGTTTCTTCTGGACGACGAGGAGATCGTCGGGGCGAAGCGGGTCCTGCGGGCGGCGGCGATGACCTATGTGGCCGCACTGCTGATGTCCGCCTTGCAATTGCTGCGGTATGTGCTGATCTTCCTGAGCCGGAACGGCGGCAATGGCCGGCGGGGAGGAGGCAGACGATGAATCCCTCTGCCAAGAAGGCAGCTTCCGCCCGGGAGACGGCACTGCGGGTCCTGGTGAGCTGCCGGACCAACGGGGCCTGGGCAGATGCCGCCCTGAAGGCCCAACTCAGCCGGGACGGACTGTCCGGCCCCGACGCGGCACTGTGCAGCCGCATCGTCTACGGCGTCATGCAGAATCAGCTGCTGCTGGACTTCTATATCGGCGCCTACTGCTCCCAGAAGCCGGACCATCTGCAGCCGCCCCTGCTGGAGATCCTGCGCATCGGGGCGTATCAGATCCTGTTTTTGGAGAAAGTGCCGGACAGCGCCGCGGTGAACACCTCCGTGGAGCTTGCCAAGCTGGCGAAAAGGGGGCAAGCGTCTGGCCTTGTCAACGCTGTTCTCCGTAAGCTTTCCCAGAACAAAGATGCACTGCCCGCCATCCCGGACCGGGACGCAGAGCGGTATCTCTCCATCCGCTACAGCCACCCCAAGTGGCTGGTAAAGCGGCTGCTGGCGCTGTTGGACCGGGAGGAGGCGGAGTCCTTCCTTGCCGCCGGCAACGGCGTCGCGCCCCTGACCGTGCAGGTGAATCCCCTGAAAACCACGCCGGAGGCACTGTGTGCCGAGTTGATGGAAGGCGGCGTCACCGTGCGGCCCCATCCCTGGGTGCCCGGGTGCCTGGAGCTCTCCGGCGCCGGGGACCTGACCCGTATTCCGGCCTTTCAGGCGGGTAAATTTCTGGTCCAGGACCCGGCGGCCCGGCTGGTGTCCCTGATCGCGGACGTCCGGCCGGGACAAAGGCTGCTGGATGTCTGCGCCGCCCCCGGCGGCAAATCCTTCAGCGCAGCCTTTGCCATGGAGGACACCGGCACGATTCTGGCCTGCGATCTCCATGAGAACAAGCTCAAGCGCGTGGGGGAGGGCGCCGCCCGGCTGGGGCTTGGCTGCATCGAAACCGCTGCCGCCGACGGACGGAAGCGGAATCCCGATTGGGTGGAATCTTTTGACGTGGTGCTGGTGGACGCGCCCTGCTCGGGCCTGGGCATCATCCGCAAAAAGCCGGACGCCCGTTATAAGAAGCTGGATGAGCTGTTTGCCCTGCCGGTGATCCAGGCGGCAATCCTGGACAACGCCGCGGCCTATGTGCGGCCCGGCGGGACCCTGGTCTACTCCACCTGCACCATTTTGCCGGAGGAGAACGGGCAGGTGACGGACGCGTTCCTGGCGGAACACCCGGACTTTTCCCGGGAAAGCTTCACCCTGCCGCAGCCGGTGGGGGAGACGGACGGGCAGCTGACGCTGTGGCCCCAGCGCCACGGCACCGACGGCTTTTACATCTGCCGCATGCGGCGGCAAGGCTGAGAGGCTCTTATGATCGATTTGAAATCACAGACTCTCCAGGAGATGACGGACACCCTGAAAGCCATGGGCGAGCCGGGCTTTCGGGGCAAACAGGTGTTTACCTGGCTCCACAAGGGCGTCACGTCCTTTGACGAGATGAGCAACCTCCCCAAAGCTCTGCGGGAGAAGCTGAAGGCGTCCTGCACCCTGACGCCGCCCAAGGTGGCGCGGAAGCAGGTGTCCAGGCTGGACGGCACCATCAAATACCTGTGGGAACTGGGGGACGGCAACTGCATTGAATCCGTTTTGATGCAGTACCGCCACGGCAACACGGTGTGCATCTCATCCCAGGTGGGGTGCCGGATGGGCTGCGCCTTTTGCGCGTCCACAGTTGCCGGCAAGGTGCGGGACTTGACACCCGCTGAAATGCTGGACCAGGTGCTGTTCACCCAACTGGATTCCGGGCTGGAGATCTCCAACATCGTCCTGATGGGCATCGGGGAGCCGATGGACAACCTGGACACTGTGCTGCGCTTTCTGGAACTGGTGAACCATCCCGACGGCATGAACATCGGGATGCGGCACATCTCCCTGTCCACCTGCGGGGTCATTCCGGGCATCCGGCGGCTGGCGGACCTGGGGCTGCAGTTGACGCTGTCCGTGTCCCTCCACGCGCCGGACGGTGAGACCCGGTCAAAAATCATGCCGGTGAACCGGGCCTATGATGTGGACGCGCTGTTTGACGCCTGCCACGGCTATTTTAAAAAGACCGGGCGGCGGATATCCTTTGAGTACGCCATGATCGACGGCGTCAACGACCGCGACTGGCAGGCGGACCTGATCGCCGCCAAGCTGCGGGGGATGCCCGGCCATGTGAACCTGATCCCGCTGAACGACGTGGTGGAGAGCCCGTTCAAGCCCTCCAAACGTGTGGCGGCGTTTCAAAAGAGACTGGAAGCCCATGGCATCACGGCAACCGTCCGGCGGAGCCTGGGCGGTGACATCGACGCTTCCTGCGGGCAGCTCCGCCGGAAGGCCATGGAAGAAGCACGGAAAGGGGAGGATTCCCAATGATGCATGTATGGGGTATGACGGATGTGGGCCTGGTCCGCAAGGAGAACCAGGACGCATATCTTGTCAGAGAGGAGACCGCCACCGGCCACACGATCTGTGTGGTCTGTGACGGCATGGGCGGCGCGGCCGGCGGCCGGGTGGCAAGCGGAATCGCGGTGGAGACCTTCGCCGCGGAGCTGGAGAAGATCCTGACACGCGGGATGCAGCCGCAGCAGCTGCGGGAGGCGTCCTCCTACGCGGTGTCCCTGGCAAACAGGGCCATCCGGGAGACCGCCGGCCGCATAGAGGAGTACCGCAGCATGGGCACCACCCTGGTCTCCGCCGTCTCCTATGACGGGGGCGTGGTGGTCTCCAACGTGGGGGACAGCCGCGCCTATCACATCACCGAGAGCGGCATCACCCGTGTCACCAAGGACCACTCCCTGGTGGAGCGCATGGTGGACCGGGGCGACATCACCGCCGAGGAGGCCCGCCGCCATCCCAACCGCAACCTGATCACCCGGGCCCTTGGCCCGGACGCCGACGCCCAGTGCGACGGGTACATCTGTCCCATGGAGCAGGGGGACTTCCTCCTGCTGTGCACCGACGGCCTGGTGGACACCGTCACGGACCAGGAGATGCTGTTTGAGGTCATCCACGGCGCGGGGCTGGACGGGTGCCTGGACCGCCTGCTGGATATCTCCAAGAGCCGGGGCGCGTCGGACAACGTGACCGCCGTCCTGATGCAGAAGCTGTAAGAAAGGGGGAGGCACATGGATATGGACCAGTACATTGGAAAGATGCTGGACAACCGCTATGAGATTCTGGAGCGCATCGGCACCGGCGGCATGGCGGTGGTCTATAAGGCAAAATGCCACCGGCTCAACCGTTTGGTGGCTGTGAAAATTCTCAAAAGCGACCTGGCACAGGACGCGGACTTCCGCCGCCGTTTCAACGCGGAGTCCCAGGCTGTCGCCCAGCTGTCTCACCCCAACATCGTGTCGGTTTACGACGTGTCCAAGGGCGGCGATATCGAGTATATCGTCATGGAGCTGATCGACGGCATTACGCTGAAGCAGTATATGGAGAAGCGGGGCCAGCTGAACTGGCGGGAGTCCCTGCACTTCATCACCCAGATCATGCGGGGTCTCAGCCATGCCCACAGCCGGGGCATCGTCCACCGGGACATCAAGCCCCAGAACATCATGGTCCTGCGGGACGGCAGCGTGAAGGTGGCCGACTTCGGCATCGCGTGCCTGGAAAACTCCGCCCAGACCCTGACCCAAGAGGCCCTGGGGTCCGTCCACTATATCTCGCCGGAGCAGGCCCGGGGCGACCGGACCGACGCCCGCAGCGACATCTACTCCGCCGGCGTGGTGCTGTACGAGATGCTGGCGGGGCGGCTGCCCTTTGAGGGGGACTCCGCCGTGTCCGTGGCCATTCAGCACCTGAGCTCCATCCCCCTGGCCCCCCGGGAGATCAACCCGGAGATCCCGGAGCAGCTGGAGCTGATCTGCATGAAAGCCATGGCGCCGGACCTGGAGCGGCGTTACTTCTCTGCCGACGCGATGATCGCCGATCTGGAGGCATTCCGCAAAAACCCCGGCGTCAGCCTGGATTTTGAAATGGAGGACCTGCGGCCGGAGGAGGAAGACGAGCCCACCCAGCTGCTGCGGACATCCGCCGTCACCGCCGCCTCCAACACCGGCAGAAACCACAGGCCCGCCCCGTCTCATGAGCGGGAGCGCCGCCGGGAGTACGACGGCTATGACGAGCCGGAGCGGCGGGGCAACAGGGGCCGGACGGCTCTGGTGGTGATCGCCGCCATCCTGGCGGTGGCGCTGGCAGCCGTGCTGTTCAAAACCATTTTTGCCTCCTTTGGCGCGCCGGACACCTACGTCGTGCCCAATGTGGTGGGCTATACGGTGGAGGAGGCCGGCACCCTGCCGGATGTCCAGGGCACGTTCACCCTCTCGCCGCAGGAGGAGCGGCAGTACAGCGACGAGTATCCGGCCGACACGATTATCAGGCAGTCTCCCGAGGAGGGCGATTACCAGAAGGGTGAGCTCGTCATCAAGGTGTGGCTCAGCGCCGGGCCGGACACGGGCGTCATGCCGGAAATCGCGGACGGCAAGACCTCGGTCACCCAGGCCAAGGCGCGGATGAGCAGCCTGATCGACCGGTACGGCCTGACCTTTGAGGAGCCCTACGACGAGGAATACAACGATGAGATCCCGGTGGGCTGCATCATTTCCAGCATCCCCGACGCGGGGGAGGAGCTGAAAAAGGGCCAGACCATCCATGTGGTGGTCAGCAAGGGGCCGCAGCCTGTTTCCTATATCCCTCTGACGGGTATGCAATTGGATCTTGCCCTTCAGCAGCTGGAGCGGCTTGGGCTGGTGGTGGACAGCAGTGAAATCGAATATGTGGCGAGCCAGGAGGCGGAGGGGACGATCATCAGCCAGGATCCGGATCCGACGGCTGTGACTTCAGTACCGCCGGGAACCAAAGTCAAGCTGGTGGTCAGCGCGGGACCGAACTCCATGGCGGGCAGCGACACGGTGATGCTCCCGCTGCCCATGGACAAGATCAGCGCCCATCTGGTGGTCTATCAGGATAATGAGAAGATCCTTGACGAAGATGTGCCCTGCGCATCGGGCACCTATCCGCTGGTGGTTTACGGAAGCGGAGAGGTCCATATTGTGGCATATCTGGATGGGGAAGAAGAACCCATCTATGACCATAGGATTACGATTGATGCCTATTATGACTGAGGGACGGATCCAGAAGGCCCTGAGCGGCTTCTATTATGTGGATACCGGCAGAGAGATCCTGACCTGCCGCGCCAGGGGGAAATTCCGGAAGGAGGGCGTCTCCCCTCTGGTGGGCGACCGGGTAGAGGTCCGGGAGTTGGGCAGCGGCGAGGGCTTTGTGGAGACGGTCCTGCCCCGGCGGAACGCCTTCTCCCGGCCCGCCGTGGCCAACATCGACCAGCTGGT
>JAUNGH010000040.1 GCA_030524605.1 Oscillospiraceae bacterium
AGCATCGCTCAGATCCTGCTGGACGAAGGGTATATCAAGAACTTCCAGGTGGTGGAAGACGGCCTCCAGGGCATGATCCACATCACCCTGAAGTACAACGCGGGCAAGGAAAAGGTCATCACCGGCCTGCGCCGCGTTTCCAAGCCCGGCCTGCGCGTCTATGTGGGCGCCGATGAGCTCCCCCGCGTGCTGCGTGGCCTGGGTATCGCTATCATCTCTACGTCCAAGGGCGTCATGACCGACAAGAAGGCCCGCGAGCTGCATGTCGGCGGCGAAGTCCTGGCATTCGTCTGGTAAGGAGGGTATTTGAACAATGTCTAGAATTGGCAGAATGCCCATTACCGTTCCCGCCGGCGTGACTGTGAACATCGCCGAGGGTAATGTGGTTACCGTCAAGGGACCCAAGGGCGAGCTGAAGCGTGCGCTGCGCCCTGAGATGATCATTAAGCAGGAAGGCAACACGATCACCGTGGGCCGTCCTTCCGACGACAAGCTGCACCGCAGCCTGCACGGCCTGACCCGCACTCTGCTCCACAACATGGTCGTCGGTGTGACCGACGGCTTCAAGAAGGAGCTGGAGGTCAACGGCGTCGGCTATCGTGTGGCCAAGGAGGGCAAGAACCTGGTCATGAACCTGGGCTTCTCCCACCAGGTGATCGTTTCCGAGATCGAGGGCATCACCATCGATGTCCCCGCTCCCAATAAAATTGTCATCAACGGATGCGACAAGCAGGCCGTCGGCCAGTTCGCTGCCGAGGTCCGCGAGAAGCGTCCTCCCGAGCCTTACAAGGGCAAGGGCATCAAGTATGCCGACGAAGTGATCCGCCGCAAGGTCGGCAAGACCGGCGCTAAGAAGTAAGGAGGTGTGCCGATATGATTAAGAGACCGAATACCAACGCCCAGCGTCTGAAACGCCACAAGAGAGTGCGCGCCAAGATCTCCGGCACCCCTGAGATGCCGCGTCTGAATGTGTTCCGCAGCGAGGCCAACATCTACGCCCAGATCATCGACGATGTCAACGGCGTGACCCTGGCTTCCGCTTCCTCCCTGGACAAGGCCATCGAGGGTTACGGCGGCAACGTCGCCGCCGCCACCGCCGTTGGCAAGCTGGTTGCCGAGCGCGCCAAGGCCAAGGGTATTGAGACTGTCGTGTTTGACCGCGGCGGCTACCTGTATCACGGCCGCGTGCAGGCCCTGGCTGAGGGCGCCCGTGAAGGCGGCCTGAAATTCTAAGGGAGGAGGAACGACAACATGCCTAGATTTGAAAGAGAACAGAGCGAATATATCGAGAAGGTCGTGTACCTGAACCGCGTCTCCAAGACCGTGAAGGGCGGCCGTGTTATGAAATTCTCCGCCCTGGTCGTCGTTGGCGACGGTAAGGGCAAGGTCGGCTACGGCCTGGGCAAGGCCGCCGAGGTTCCCGAGGCTATCCGCAAGGGCATCGAGGCTGCCAAGAAGAACATGATCACCGTGACTCTGGCCGGGACTACCGTTCCCCATGAGACCATTGGTGAGGCCGGCGCCGGCCGCGTGCTGATGAAGCCCGCCGCCCCCGGTACCGGCGTGATCGCCGGCGGCGCTGTCCGTGCCGTCGTCGAGGCCGCGGGCATCAAGGATATCCGTACCAAGTGCCTGCGTTCCAACAACCCCAACAACGTTGTCGCCGCCGCTTTCCAGGGCCTGAAGAACATGCGTGGCCCCGAGGAGGTCGCCCGCATCCGCGGCAAGAGCGTCGAAGAAATCGTGGGTTAAGGAGGCGCTGAACATGGCAAACTTAAATATTAAGCTCGTCAAGAGCCTGAACGGTCGTCTGGAAAAGCAGATTCTGACCGCTCATTCCCTGGGTCTGCGCAAGATCGGTGACATCACCGTGCAGCCCGACAACGATTCCACCCGCGGCAAGATCGCCAAGATCGGCTATCTGCTGCAGGTCACCGAAGTGAAGTAAGGAGGCACGGAATTATGAAATTGAGCGAACTGTCTCCCGCCGAGGGTTCCGTCCGCCAGGCTTACCGCAAGGGCCGGGGCGCCGGTTCCGGCAACGGCAAGACCGGCGGCCGCGGCCACAAGGGCCAGAAGGCCCGCAGCGGCGGCAAGGTCCGCATTGGCTTTGAGGGCGGCCAGATGCCTCTGGCCCGCCGCATCCCCAAGCGCGGCTTCAACAACATCTTTGCCAAGCCCCTGGAGATCATCAACCTGAGCGCCCTGAACGCCTTTGAGGACGGCGACACCGTCACCGCCGAGGCGCTGCTGGCCAAGGGCATCCTCTCCAAGTGCGAGTATGGCTACAAGGTCCTGGGCAACGGCAAGGTTGCCAAGAAGGTCACTGTCAAGGCTTCTGCTTTCTCCGCGTCTGCCAAGGAGGCCATCGAGGCGGCCGGCGGAAAGGCAGAGGTGATGTAACGTGATCCAGACGATTCGCAAGGCGTGGGGCATTCCCGAGCTGCGGAAAAAGATCATCTTTACACTCCTCATCCTGCTGATCTTCCGGATCGGCAATGCCATCACGGTTCCCTATATCAACACAACTGCGCTGAAGGCCCAGCTGGACGGCATGGGAACCACCTATTTCGGACTGCTCAACGCCATGAGCGGCGGCGCCTTTGCAATGGCGACCGTGTTTGCCCTGAGCATCCAGCCCTATATCAACAGCTCCATCATCATCCAGCTGCTGACCGTCGCCATCCCCGCGCTGGAGCGGCTGGCCAAGGACGGTGGCGAGGAGGGCCGGAAGAAGATCCAGTCCATCACCCGTTACGCCACCATCGCCATCGCCATCCTGCAGGCCGTGGGCTACTACTTCATGATGAAGCGCTACAGCCTGCTGGCCACCGGCGCTGACGGCATCTGGCCCGCCCTGGTCATCATCGTGACCCTGATCGCCGGCTCCTCCTTCGTGATGTGGATGGGCGAGCAGGTCACCGAGTTCGGCGTGGGCAACGGTATTTCCATCATCCTGTTCGCGGGCATCCTGTCCCGCGTGCCCAGCATGATCTCCGGCATGATCGACGGCATGCGGACCTGGTCCGGCATTCAGAACGGCACCATCACCCAGGAGGGTTTGGCGTCCACCTATCAGTCTGCCGGCTATTCCGCCGCTCTGGCACAGCAGCAGGCCGAAAACACCATTGGCAGCGCCATCGCCCCCTGGGGCGTGATCCTGCTGATCGTCGGCATGCTGGCCCTGATCGTGTTCATCGTGTTCATCAACGACGCCGAGCGCCGCATCCCCGTGCAGTACGCCAAACGCCAGGTGGGCCGGAAGATGTACGGCGGCCAGAGTACCAACCTGCCCATGAAGGTGAATATGTCCGGCGTTCTGCCCATCATCTTCGCCCAGAGCATCGCGTCTCTGCCCATCACCATCTGGAGCTTCATCGGCACCCCCGCCGAAGGCACCCTGTCCCGCACCATCTATGACGCCATTGATACGAAGTCCATCCTCTACATGGTGGTGTACTTCATCATGATCATCGGCTTCAGCTATTTCTATTCCAGCATCCAGTTCAACCCCGTTGAGATCGCCAACAACCTGAAGAAGCAGGGCGGCTTCATCCCGGGCTTCCGTCCCGGCAAGCCCACCGTGGACTTCATCAAGAAGGTCCTGAACAAGATCACCCTGTTCGGCGCCATCTATCTTGGCATTGTGGCGATCTGCCCCCTGCTGGTCGGCAAGGTCATCAGCAACAGCTCCGTGGCGATCGGCGGCACCTCCGTCATCATCGTCGTGGGCGTGGCGCTGGAGACCGTCAAGGCTTTGGAGTCCCAGATGCTGATGCGTCAGTACAAGGGCTTCCTGGAATAAGAGAGGCATTCTATGAAATTGATCCTGTTGGGCGCCCCCGGCGCCGGCAAGGGCACACAGGCCGATATCCTGTGTAAAGAGCTGGGCATCCCCACCATCTCCACCGGCAACATCCTCCGCGCCGCCATCAAGAACGGCACTCCCACCGGCATGAAGGCCAAGTCCTTCATGGACGCGGGCAAGCTGGTGCCCGATGAGGTTATCATCGGCATCATCACCGAGCGCGTGGCGGAAGCGGACTGCGCGGGCGGCTATATTCTGGACGGCGTGCCCCGCACCATCGCCCAGGCCGAGGCCATGGAGAAGGCCGGGATCGTGTTTGACGCCGTTGTCTCCATCGAGATCTCCGACGAAACCATCATGGAGCGCATGAGCGGACGCCGCGTCTGCGAGTCCTGCGGAGGCAGCTACCACCTGGTGGCTGTCCCTCCCAAGGTCGCGGGTGTGTGCGACAAGTGCGGCGGCAAGCTGGTCCAGCGCAAAGACGATGCCCCCGAGACCGTCAAGGCGCGGCTCGAGGTCTATCATAAGGAGACCGAGCCCCTCAAGGACTTTTACGCACAGCGCGGTCTCCTGAAAACTGTGGAAAACCAGCCCTCTGTGGCGGAGACCTCTCAGGCCATCCTCCGCGTGCTGGGGAGATGAGCTGATGATCACGCTCAAATCCTCCCATGAGATCGACTTGATGCGCCGGGCCGGTAAAATTACCGCGGCTGCCCGTGCCTTGGCAGGGGAAATGGTAAGGCCCGGCGTAACAACCCAGGAGATCGACAGCGCGGTGGAGCATTTCATCCGCAAACAGGGCGCGGTCCCGTCCTTCCTCCACTACAACGGCTATCCGGCCAGCGTCTGCGTCAGCGTCAATGACGAGATCATCCATGGCATCCCCGGCAAGCGGGTGCTGCTGGAGGGCGATATCGTCAGCGTGGACGTGGGGGCGTACATTGGAGGCTTTCACGGCGACTGCGCGGCGACCTTCGCCTGCGGCAAGATCTCTCCCGAGGCCCAGGACCTGATCGACGTGACCAGGCAGAGCTTCTTCGAAGGGATCAAAAACGCAAAGGAAGGCCACCGGCTGCTGGATATTTCCGCGGCCATCCAAACCTACGTGGAGAGCCACGGGTACTCCATTGTCCGGGAGTATGTCGGCCACGGCGTCGGCACCCAGATGCACGAGGCACCCGAGATCCCCAACTACGGCCAGCCCGGCCGGGGACCGCGGCTTCTGCGTGGCATGACCCTTGCAATCGAACCCATGGTGAACGCCGGCACTGCCGCCATCAAACAGATGCCTGACGGCTGGACCGTCAAGACGCTGGACGGCAAGTGGGCGGCCCACTATGAGAATACGATCCTGATTACCGATGGAGAACCCGAGATCCTGACGGCTCCCGCCATCTGAAAGTAAGAAGAAGCGTATGGAAATTGCAAAATCAAATATCGTCCGATCCGATGCCGGCAGGGACAAGGGCAAGCTCTTTGTCGTTCTCGCGGTGGAGGGGGAGTACCTCCTGCTGGCAGACGGTAAATCCAGGAAAGTGGAATCGCCCAAGCGCAAAAAGCGCAGACATGTGCTGTTTGTGGCCGCGGACGAGACCCGCCTTTCCGAAAAGATCAAGAGCGAAGAGAAAATCACCAACAGTGAACTTCGCAGGACCCTCGCGGGATACCGCGAGGAAGTCCAGCCGGACCAGGAGGGATAACGTTTGGCAAAATCCGATATGATCGAAGTGGAAGGTGTTGTGGTGGAAGCCCTGCCCAACACGACGTTCCAGGTTGACATTGGAAATGGACACACGATCCTAGCGCATATTTCCGGAAAACTCAGAATGAATTTCATCAGGATTCTGCCCGGCGACAAGGTGACGGTGGAGATGTCCCCGTACGACCTGACCCGCGGCCGGATCACCTGGCGCAGCAAGTGAGCCCGCCGGGCGAGAGTAAATGACTTGAAACCGCTGAAAGGAATGGTTTAGAACTATGAAAGTAAGACCGTCCGTGAAGCCCATGTGCGAAAAGTGCAAGGTCATTCGCCGCAAAGGCCGTGTTATGGTTATTTGCGAGAACCCCAAGCACAAGCAGAGACAGGGCTAACATTTAATTGGAGGTGCTTTAAGAGTATGGCACGTATTGCCGGTATTGACCTGCCGAAGGATAAGCGTATCGAGATCGGCCTCACCTATATCTACGGCATTGGCAGAAAGAGCGCCAAGGACATCCTGGCGCAGACGGGCATCAACCCCGACACCCGCGTGAAGGATCTGACCGACGCCGAGGAGCAGCAGCTCCGTGACGCCATCGACGCCTATACCGTCGAAGGCGACCTGCGCCGCCAGACCGCCCTGGACATCAAGCGTCTGAGCGAGATCGGCTGCTACCGCGGCATCCGGCACCGCAAGGGCCTGCCCGTCCGCGGCCAGCGCAGCAAGACCAACGCGAGAACCCGCAAGGGTCCCAAGAAGACCATTGCCAACAAGAAGAAGTAAGGAGGGAGAACTGAAATGGCAACTGCAAAAGCTAGCGGCAAGAAGGTTATCCGCCGCCGCCGCGAAAGAAAGAACATCGAGCGTGGCCAGGTCCATATCCGTTCTTCTTTCAACAACACCATGGTGACTGTTACCGATTCCCAGGGTAACGCACTTTCCTGGGCTTCCTCCGGCGGCCTCGGCTTCCGCGGCAGCAAGAAGTCCACTCCCTTCGCGGCCCAGACCGCGGCTGAGACCGCCGCCCGCGCCGCCATGGAGCATGGCCTGAAGACCGTGGAGGTCTTCGTCAAGGGCCCCGGCCAGGGCCGTGAGGCTGCGATCCGCGCCCTGCAGGCCGTGGGTCTGGAAGTGACCATGATCAAGGATGTCACTCCCATCCCCCACAATGGCTGCCGTCCCCCGAAGCGCCGCCGCGTGTAATCGAAAGAGGAGGTAACAAGCAATATGGCAAGAAATATGCAGCCGATCGCAAAGCGCTGCAAGGCTCTGGGCATCTCTCCTGCCGTCATGGGCTATGCGAAGAAGGAGACCAATCGCAATCCCGGCGGCCAGATGAGAAAGAAGAAGAGCGAATATGGCATTCAGCTGAACGAGAAGCAGAAGGTCAAGTTCATCTATGGCATTCTCGAGAAGCAGTTCCACGACTATTATGAGATGGCCGCTGCCGCTCCCGGCAAGACCGGCGACAACCTGCTGATCCTGGTGGAGCGCCGCCTGGACAACGTGGTGTACCGCATGGGCTTTGCCATGACCCGCCGCCAGGCCCGTCAGCTGGTGAGCCACGCCCATTTCACCGTCAACGGCAAGAAGGTCAACATCCCCTCCTATCTGGTCAAGGCCGGCGACGTCATCGAGGTGGCTGAGAGCAGCCGTTCCTCCGAGGTGTTCAAGCGCCTGGTCGGCCAGGACGCCCCCATGTTCCTGCTGCCCCCCTGGATGGAGCGCGAGAAGAACGCTCTGAAGGGCACCGTGACCCGTCTTCCCGCCCGCGAGGACATTGATGTTCCCGTGGAGGAGCACCTCATCGTTGAGTTGTACTCCAAGTAATCGGAGGATACCCTCAATAATGATAAGAACTGCCGGCGGCATGCGGCTTTGCATCGCCGCAATGAGAAGATGAAGGAGGGTAACTGCATGATTGAAATTGAAAAGCCCCAGATCGACTGCACTGAGACTCCCGGCGACGTCACATACGGCAAGTATGTGGTGGAGCCGCTGGAGCGCGGCTACGGTACGACCCTGGGCAACGCGCTTCGCCGCATTATGCTTTCCTCTCTGCCGGGCACTGCGCCGACCACCATCAAGATCGCCGGTGTCCAGCATGAGTTTTCCACCATCCCCGGTGTGAAGGAAGATGTGACGGAGATCGTTTTGAATGTGAAGGGCCTCCTGACCAAGCTGCACTGTGAGACCGTGAAAACGGTTTATATTGAGGCGGTGGGACCCTGCGAGGTCACTGCCGGCGACATCAAGGCCGACGGTGAGGTCGAGGTCCTGAACCCCGAGATGCACATCGCCACCCTGGACAACGGCGCCACCCTCAACATGGAGATCACCCTGTCCCATGGCCGCGGCTATGTGCCTGCGGACCGCAACAAGCCCCAGCAGAACATCATCGGCACCATCGCCGTGGACTCTATCTACACCCCTGTGTACAAGGTGAACTACACCGTAGAGCCCACCCGCGTGGGTACTTCCAGCGACTTTGACAAGCTGACGCTGGAGGTCTGGACCGACGGCACTATCTCCGCCCGGGACGCCGTGTCCCTGGGCGCCAAGATCCTGTGCGACCACTTCACGCTGTTCACCGACCTCTCCGAGAACGTGGGAAGCAAGCCCACCGTGGTGGAGAAGGCGGAGGCCCAGCGCGACAAGGTGCTGGAGATGACCATCGAGGAGCTGGACCTCTCCGTCCGCAGCTTCAACTGCCTCAAGCGTGCCAACATCAACACCGTCGAGGACTTGATCTCCAAGACTGAGGACGAGATGATGAAGGTCCGCAACCTGGGCCGCAAGTCCCTGGAAGAGGTCATCAACAAGCTGGCCATGATGGGCCTGCACCTGGCCGACGAAGAAAACAACTGAGCCGGAACCCCCGGCTGACCAAAATCCTGATAAGGAGGAACCCGAAATGCCCGGAACTCGGAAACTTGGCAAGACCACTGACCAGCGCATGGCGATGCTGCGTCAGCAGGTCACGGATTTCCTGGACAACGGTAAGATGGAGACCACCGTCACCCGTGCCAAGGAGATCAAGCCTCTGGCTGAGAAGATGATCACTCTCGGCAAGAAGAGCGACCTGGCCGCCTACCGGCAGGCCATGAGCTTCATCACCCGCGAGGACGTCTGCAAGAAGCTGTTCAAGGAGATCGCCCCCAGTTACGCGGAGCGCAACGGCGGCTACACCCGCATCGTCCGCACCGGCGTGCGCCGCGGCGATGCCGCTGAGACTGCAATTATTGAACTTGTGAAATAATTGCAGGCGAAGCGGAGCTGACGCCCGCCCGCAGGCGGGTGTGTCGAAGCGCAACCGGGCGAAGCCCGGCGCTTGGCGCGAAGACGACTGCAATTTATTGAACTTGTGAAATAATTGCGGTCGAAACAAACCCTCGCATTGCTTCAAGAAAGCCCTTTGTCATGGGGACCTAGGCCCATGACAAAGGGCTTTTTGAATGTGAATTTTGCTTTTCAAATCGGTGAAACCATGCTATGATAAAAGCAGCCAGGAAGGGAGGCGGCTCTATGCAGAAGGTCCAGTGCTACGAATGTGGAAAGCGCTATGATTTTGACGAGGATGATTTCTGTCCCAAATGCGGCGCCTTCAATCAGCCGCGCAGAAGCACCCGCATTGGCGCCGACGGATCCGTGATTCGCGTGGACGGCATCAATGAGCGGAACCACAAAAACTCTTTCGTCCATGAAGAACTCCACGAGGAAAACCGGGAGCGAAAAGCGGCGGGTCTTTCCAAAGGCGTAAAACGCACTTCCAGAACGGCTGCCGGTCCGGCGGCTGCCCGCCCGGCACAGACTGCCTATCAAAAGCAGACGGGGAAAAGGCAGAAAAGCAGCTTGGTGAATGCGATCGTTTGGATCATTTTTGCCATCATCGCCGTGAATATTCTGGGGAACCTGCTGTTCTTGTTCGTCTGAAGCACAGGCCGCGCCGAAGGCTGCATTCGGCGCGGCTTTTTCATATCACAACAAATTTTTGACAGCGTTATTTTGACAGCCTCTGCGCAAACTACCTCTGAAAATTACGGAGGGAATGGAAGCGGATGTGGAAACAACGGCTGCTCTTTTTACTGTTTGCCGTGCTGGTGCTGCTGGGCTGTGTCAGCGGCGAAACAGCGGTCCCGGCAGACGGGATCGCGGATATCCCGGCGGAAACAAATTATATAGCCCTGACCTTTGACGACGGCCCCCGCAAGGGAACCACTGACCGCCTGCTGGACGGCTTGAAGGAGCGGGGAGCCAGCGCGACATTTTTCCTGGTGGGGGAGCAGGCGCAGGCCAATCCCGAACTGGTGCGGCGCATGAAGGCGGAGGGGCACCAGATCGGAAACCACACCTGGAGCCATGTGCGGCTGGAGGGGGCGGCGCCCGCCGTCGTTACGGAAGAAGTGGGAAAAAACGAGGCGTTTTTGGCGGAGCTCCTGGGGGAGGGCAGCTACTGGCTCCGCCCGCCCTATGGGCTGATCACTCCGGGGACGGAGAGTCAAATCGCGGTCCCCATGGTCAAGTGGTCCGTGGATCCCAGGGACTGGGAGAGCCGGGATACCGCCAAGGTGGTGCAGGCGGTACTGAAAGATGCGAAGCCCAACAGCATCATCCTGCTCCATGACATCTACCCGACCTCAGTGGACGCTGCCCTGCAAATCGTAGATACGCTCCAGTCGGAGGGATACCTGTTTGTAACGGTGGAGGAGCTGCTGTGCCTGAACGGTGTGACACCCCAGGCGGGGATCATGTACCGCACCGGAACAGGCACATAAAAAAAGAGGCGCCCACCGGGCGCCTCTTTTTTATCTTGTGATTATCCCAGGATCAGCAGCACCAGAGTCAGGATCAGGAACAGAGCGCCGATCCATTTGGTGGCCCGGGCCAGCTTGGCGTCCAGAGTCTTGGCTTTGTTCTTCGCCAGGAAGGAGTCAGCTACGCCGCCGATGGCGCCGGACAGGCCGGCGCTCTTGCCGGACTGGAACAGAACGACCAGGATGATAGCCAGGCCGCAGAGCAGCTGCAGGATTGTAATGATCAGTTTCAAAGCGTCCATATCGGAAAACCTCCAAAAATTCACTCATGCCGCACGCATGAAAAGCTATTTTACAGAACTCTATGTTACCACAGGTTTCCCCGGTTTTCAAGTAGAATTTGAAAAAAGCGGGACTAATTTGCCATAAATTTAGCCAAAAAAAATGAGAGAAAAAAATGGAACAAATGTTTGCATTTTGAGAGAGCGTATGTTAGAATAACATACAAGAAATAATTTGTGAGGCACAGGGAGAACAGGAGGTTCGTTATGGCGGAGCTTTCCAAGATGCAGCAGAGGATTTATGAATATATCGCGTCCTGTATCCGGGAACAGGGCTATCCCCCTTCCGTACGGGAGATCGGGGAGGCGGTAGGGCTGAAATCGCCTTCGACGGTTCATTTCCATTTGAAGCACCTGGAAGAGGCCGGCGTTATTGCAAAGGGAGCCGGAAAAGGGCGGGCAATCACCCTGACAGAGCCGCCGGAGCCGGAGGACCGGGTGCCGATTGTCGGCAACGTGGCGGCCGGCAGCCCCATTCTGGCGGAGGAGTGTATTGAGGATTACCTGACCTTCGACACCGGCGGACGCAGTGGGGAGTATTTTGCCCTGCGGGTCCGGGGCGAGTCCATGCTGAACGCGGGCATTCTGCCCGGAGACCTGGTGGTAGTGCGCCGCCAGCAGGTAGCCAATAACGGGGAGATCGTTGTGGCCATGATCGAGGATGAGGCCACTGTAAAACGGCTTTTCCGGCAAAACGGTCATACCTGGCTCCTGCCGGAGAACGACGCCTATTCGCCCATTGACGGCACCTATGCCCAGATTCTGGGTAAAGTGGTGGCGGTGGTGCGCCGGTATTGAGGGCTTTACAGCAATAAGGAAGGACTGCGGCGGCCGCCGCAGTCCTTTTTACTGTTTTCCGCGCCGCGGAATGGGAGACTCCTCCAGTTCAGCCCGCAGCTTTTCCAAGGCGCGTTTTTCAATGCGCGATACTTTCCGACGCTGGAATTGTAAACGATGATCTGTTAAGAATTCGCCTCAAAACAGTCGAAATCAAGCTGTTTGAAGCGGAATTTGATGTAGATTTCTTTGCTCTCGGATAATTCGATCCGTTCGATGAGGCTGAACAGCAGCTCCCGGTTGGTGGGGACGCTGTCTATAAAACGCTGTACCAGTTCCCTGGCCCTGTCCTCTTGGGGGACGGGGCGTTCTATTTGTCGTTCCAGTCCTTTTTGCTGTTTTTCCAGCTTTGCCCGATCGGCCTTAACTTTCAGATAGATGCGTTGGAAATCAGCGTCCGAGAGGATACCGGACAGCTTATCCATGTACATCTGATCCAGGTTGGCGGTCAGGCTGTCGATTTTGCGCTGTAGGGCCTGTAACTCGCCCTCCAGCGTGTTTTCCTGCCGGGCCTGGGACACCGCCTCCTGCACTGCGGGAAGCAACTCAGAGGGGCTCAAAAAGGCTTTGCAGACTTCTCGCACTTTATTGATCACCGCGTCAGTGACAGTCTTTTCCTTGATGGAGTGACAAGTGCAGACACCCGCCTTGGTAAACCGTTGGTAGGTCCGGCAGATGAAGAAGAGCCGTTCCTCGCCCGCCGCGTTTTTTCGGTTGATGGCCGCCAGCGGATGACCGCACTCATGGCAGAAGATCAGCCCTTTCAGTAAGAAATCATAAGTTCGGCTGCGAGTGTGCTTCCGGCTGGCCACCAGAACCTGTACTTTCTCAAAGGTCTCCCGGCCGATCAGCGGCTCGTGGGTATTTTCTACCACCATCCAATTCTCCTTGGGCTGGCGGAGGGATTTCTTGGATTTGTAGCTGACTTTCACTGTCCGTCCCTGCACCATACTGCCGATGTAGGTCTCGTTTTGCAGCATCTCGGAGATGCGCTCGCTGCTCCACAGGCCGGTATAAGGGCCGGGATTGGGCACAGGCAATCCCGCATAAGTGGCTGGTGTCGGAATTCCTTCCGCGTTCAGCTGGACGGCAATTTGGCGGCAGCTGACACCCTCCAGCGCCATGCCGAAGATCCGCCGCACCGTGGGAGCTGCTTCCTCGTCGATGACGATTTTGTTTCTCTCGGTGGGGTGCATTTTGTAGCCATAGACGGGCTTTCCGCCGATAAACTGCCCCTTCCGCTGTTTATCCCGCTTGACGGACTTGATCTTCTTGGAGATGTCCTTGGCGTACATGTCGTTCATAATGGCCCGGAAGGGAGTAATGTCGTTGGCGGTGGATTCCACACCGGTGTCGATGCCGTCCAGCAGGGAGATATACCGCACCCGCTTCTCGGGAAAGTACCGCTCCAGATAGTGGCCGGTCATGATGTAGTCGCGTCCCAGTCGAGACAGGTCTTTGGTAATGACCATGTTGACCTTCTTGGCCTCGATGTCACCAATCATGCGCCGGAAATCCGGGCGGTCAAAGTTGGTGCCGCTCCAACCGTCATCCACATAGGTGTCATAGACGGAAAGGCGGTGCTGCTGGACAAATTCATTTAACAGCGATTTCTGGTTGGTGACGCTTTCGGATGGTCCCTCGTTCTCATCCTCCTTTGAGAGTCTGATGTATAATGCCGCGTGGTAATCCATGGGGTTGCTTATCTCTAAGTACATCGTTGACCTCCCGAGATAAGCGGACATTCATCATATTTATGACACCATTTTCGACTCATAACGTCAAAAAAATGCGCTGTTCTGGAGATTTCTCTCTATAAAAAGCCGCAGAGATTGTGAAATCAATTCCTGCAGATTTTCTCCTTCATCTGTGAAAAAACAATGGACGGCCAACTCCTGTCCATCCTTTTTCACACGCACTCCCTCCTTTCTGAAACAGTAAAGCATATGCGGCAATTGATTTCCACTTGCACATCTGCATTAAAAAACCGTGCCGAAATTCCGGCACGGTTCGATGGCGATTGACAAGACTTCCCCTTTCTTTTACAATGGGTTCGGGGGGTGGCGAAATGCATCCAGGTTTCAATCGATACATCCAAACCCTGCGAATAGCAGCAAAGGAGAAGGAAAATCAGAGCAAGCCACCCATCACCGCTCCGGATATGGTGCAAACTGCGGACTTTGTATTCTCGCCGTTACCGTACTGCGGCAATGACAGCGGCCAACTTCTCTTGGCCAAACGCAAAACAAACCGGCGGGAGCAGTATTTGGTAAAGCATGCATATTCAGACTGCGCGGCAAATGAATTTGTTTACACAAAACTGGCGCAGGCCATGGGCTACCGGATGCCGGATGCAGTCCTGTTCCAGCTCTCCCATGGAGAGAAGCGCCCCTATTTCAAAACAGAGTAT
>JAUNGH010000300.1 GCA_030524605.1 Oscillospiraceae bacterium
AGATGCTGAACCCCACCTCCGCCATCGCGGGCATGGGCCTGGACAAGGAGGTGGCCCTCATCACCGACGGCCGCTTCTCCGGCGCCACCCGGGGCGCGTCCATCGGCCACGTCTCCCCCGAGGCGGCCTCCGGCGGCGCCATCGGCCTGGTGGAGGAGGGCGACATCATCGCCATCGATATCCCCGGCCACTCTATTTCCGTCCAGGTCAGCGACGAGGAGCTGGCGGAGCGCCGCGCCCGCTGGGTGTGCCCGGAGCCGAAGATCAAGACCGGCTACCTGGCCCGCTACGCCAAGCTGGTGTCCTCCGCCGACAGGGGAGCGGTTCTGGACTGATCGGAGGGGGACTGCGTTATGTACCGTGAGATCGCGCATCTGCTGCTGTACGGCGGCCTGGGGGAGGACAGCATCCTGGTCCGCCTGGCGGACATCCTCCGGGACTGGGAGCAGGGAAGCCCGGACAAGGACGCCCTGATCCGGCGCGTCTACGCCGAGATCAAGCGCATCCTGGACTTGAGCACAGCCTGCGGCTTTGACGAGAACCTGTGGCAGTGCTATCTGACCTGGGTGCTGATGACCAACCAGAACTCCTTCACCCTGACCTGCGAGCGGGTGGGGGCGGTTGAGGGCAGCGTCAACCACTTCGCCAAAAGCGACTTCGAGGTGTTCCGCCGCCTGTTCCACTACGATTTTTCCGCTTTGGAGCGGGACCTGGGCATCGACTGCTTCACCACCATCTGCCATTACCGGGCCATCCCCAAGCGGGAGCGGACGTACAATCACGACGTCAGCCGCCAGGTGCGCTTGCTGCGGGCCTCTCTGGCCGCTGCGGCGGACGGGGAGGAGATGTTCCGCCTGCTGACGGATTACTACCGGCAGTACGGCTTCGGCGTTTTTGCCATGAACCGGGCCTTCCGCATCCGGCGGAGCGCGGACGGGCTGGAATTCCTGCCCATCAGCAACATCGACGGCGTGCGGCTGGACGACCTGCTGGGCTATGAGCTCCAGAAGCAGCAGCTGCGCCAGAACACCGAGGCGTTCCTGGATGGCAAACGGGCCAACAACGTGCTGCTGTACGGCGACGCGGGCACCGGCAAGTCCACCAGCGTCAAGGCCCTCATCAATGAGTATTACGACCGCGGCCTGCGGATGATCGAGATCTACAAGCACCAGTTCGGGGATCTCTCCGCCGTGCTGGGGCAGATCAAGAACCGGAACTACCGCTTTATCATTTTCATCGATGACCTGTCCTTTGAGGAGAACGAGGTGGAGTACAAGTTCCTGAAGGCCGTCATCGAGGGCGGCGTGGAGACCCGGCCCGACAACGTGCTGATCTACGCCACCTCCAACCGCCGCCACCTGATCCGGGAGACCTGGAACGACCGCACGGACATGGAGCACAACGGCGACATCCACCGCTCCGACACCATGGAGGAAAAGCTGTCCCTGGCCAGCCGCTTCGGTGTCTCCATCAACTACAACGCCCCCACGCCCAAGGAGTACCAGGACATCGTCCGGATGCTGGCCCGGCGGCAGGGCATCGACATGGACGAAAAGCAGCTTCTGGCCATGGCCAACACCTGGGAGGTCCGCCACGGCGGCTTCTCCGGCCGCGCCGCCCAGCAGTTCGTCCACTACCTGGAGGGGCTGGAAAAAGCCTGAGCAGGCGTCCATACAGGCAGATGTCAAGAAGGATTTTGACAAATGAAGAAAAAAGTTGACAAAGAGGCTGAGATGTGATCTCAGCCTCTTTGC
>JAUNGH010000301.1 GCA_030524605.1 Oscillospiraceae bacterium
CGGCAAGGTCGTTTCCGACAAGATGGACAAGACCGTCGTGGTCGCCATCGAGGACCGCGTGGCCCATCCTCTGTACAAGAAGATCGTCGGCCGCACCTATAAGCTGAAGGCCCATGACGAGCAGAACGCCTGCGGCATCGGCGATAAGGTCAAGGTGATGGAGACCCGCCCCCTGTCTCACGACAAGCGCTGGCGCGTGGTCGAGATCATTGAAAAAGCGAAGTAAGGAGGTGCCGAGTTATGATTCAGCAGGAAACTTTTCTGAAAGTCGCCGATAATACCGGCGCCAAAGAGATCAAGTGCATCCGTGTTCTGGGCGGCTCCAAGCGGAAGTTCGGCAACATCGGCGATGTGATCGTCGCTTCCGTCCGCAAGTCTACCCCCGGCGGCACCGTGAAAAAGGGCGAGGTCGTCAAGGCCGTCATCGTCCGCAGCGCCAAGGGCGTCCGTCGTGCCGACGGCACCTATGTCCGCTTCGATGACAATGCCGCTGTCCTGATCAAGGACGACAAGAACCCCAGAGGTACCCGTATCTTTGGGCCTGTGGCTCGTGAGCTGCGCGACAAGGATTATATGAAGATCCTGTCCCTCGCTCCCGAAGTGATTTGAGGAGGGCAGCGTAATGGCTATGAACATCAAGAAGGGCGATACCGTTGTCGTCCTGTCCGGTAAGGACAAGGGCAAGCAGGGCAAGGTGCTGGGCACCGTTCCCGGCTCCCTGAAGGTCGTTGTGGAGGGCATCAACATGGTGACCTGCCACGTCAAGCCCCGCCGTCAGGGCGAGGAGGGCGGCATCGTCAAGCGCGAGGCTGCCATCGCCGGCTGCAAGGTGCAGGTCGTCTGCCCCAAGTGCAGCAAGGGCACCCGCATCGCCCACAAGATCGAGGGCGGCAAGAAGACCCGCGTGTGCAAGCACTGCGGCGCTGAGCTGTGAGAAAGGAGCGTTGACAAATGGCTAGACTGAAAGAGAAGTACACCGCCGAAGTCGCTCCCGCTCTGATGAAGCAGTTCGGCTACAAGAGCGTCATGCAGATCCCCAAGATCGACAAGGTCGTCGTGAACGTGGGCTGCGGCGAGGCTCGTGAGAACGCCAAGGTCCTGGAGAACGTGGTGGGCGATCTGAGCAAGATCACCGGCCAGAAGCCCGTCATCACCAAGGCCCGCAAGTCCATCGCCAACTTCAAGCTGCGCGAGGACATGCCCATCGGCGCGAAGGTCACCCTCCGCGGCGAGAAGATGTGGGAGTTCCTGGACCGCCTGTTCAACGTGGCCCTGCCCCGCGTCCGTGACTTCCAGGGCATCAACCCCAACTCCTTCGACGGCCGCGGCAACTATGCCCTGGGCCTGAAGGAACAGCTGATCTTCCCCGAGATCGAGTACGACAAGATCGACAAGATCCGCGGCATGGATGTGGTCATCTGCACCACCGCGCACACCGATGAAGAGGCCCGCGCCCTGCTCCAGCAGGTCGGCGCTCCCTTCGCCCGCTAAGGAGGAAGAGAAGAATGGCTAAGAAATCTATGATCCTGAAGCAGCAGGGCCCCGCCAAGTACTCCACCCGGAAGTACAACCGCTGCAAGCTCTGCGGCCGCCCCCACGCCTATCTGCGGGACTACGGTGTCTGCCGTATCTGCTTCCGCGAGCTGGCCTACAAGGGCGAGATCCCCGGTGTCCGGAAGGCATCTTTCTGAGAAAAAATTGAATTGGCGCGGCGAAAAACCTTGACGAACCTCGGTTCTTCTGGTACGCT
>JAUNGH010000041.1 GCA_030524605.1 Oscillospiraceae bacterium
GAAACGTGTTGGAGATGTCTGGGAAATAAAAGCCGCCCGGGCGGCCGCGGGGCGTTTGCGGATAAAAAAGCGGCCGCCATCCGGCGGCCGCTTTTGAAAGACGGGAAGATCACTTTTTGGCCTTGCCGCTCTCCCACTTGGTGACGCACAGGGAGCAGGCAATGTCGCCGGTGACGTTCAGGCAGGTACGGCCCATGTCGAACAGGCGGTCCACAGCCACGATCAGACCGATGTAGGCCACGGGGATGCCCAGGGCCTCCAGCACCATGGCCAGCATGATCATGCCCGCGCCAGAGACGCCCGCAGTGCCGATAGAGGCCAGGGTGGCGGTGACCACCACGATGATCATCTGGCCGATGGTCAGGTGGATGCCCGCGCAGGAGGCCAGGAACACGGTGGCGACGCACTGGTAAATGGCGGTGCCGTCCATGTTGATGGTGGAGCCCAGGGGCAGGACGAAGGCGGCAATGTCGTCCTCGGCGCCCAGCTCATGGGCGCACTCCTTGGAGACCGGCAGGGTCGCCGCGGAGGAGGTGGAGGTGAAGGCGAAGATCATGGCGGCGAAGGCACCCTTGAAGAACTTCAGGGGGCTCATGCCGGCAAAGGCCTTGGCGGAGAAGGAGTACACCGCCACGGCGTGGACAATGTAGCCCAGATAGGCGCACAGGATGACCAGTGCCAGGGAACCCAGGATGGCGGCGCCCTGGGTGGCGACGACCCAGGCCATGTAGGTGAACACGCCGATGGGGCTCAGGCTGATGACAAAGCTCATCAGTTTTTCGATGACGGAGTAGAAGGAGGACACGATGTCCCGGCACAGATTGGCCTTCTCGCCGGCGGCCAGGATAGAGCCGCCGAAGAACAGGGAGATGACGATGACCTGCAGCATGTTGGCGTTGGAGAAGGACTGCCACATATTGGTGGGGAAGATGGAGACCAGGGTGGACATGAAGCCGCCGAACTCCTTGGCCTCATACTCGGCGCCCGCGGTATCCAGCACGGGGAACAGGCCGGCGCCGTTGAAGATGTTGGCGAACACCAGGCCGATGACGCAGGCGATGGCGGTGGTGACCAGGAAGTAGACCACGGTCTTGACGCCCACGGAGCCGACCTTCTTCAGATCGTTCATGGACAGGATGCCGTCGATCATGGAGAACAGGACCACGGGCACCACGATGAATTTCAGCAGGTTGACGAAGATATCGCCAAAGGGCTTGAGATAATTGGTGGTCAGGTCTTGCAGCTCGGCGAAGTAGCAGATCAGGCCGATGACAATGCCCAGGACCAGGGCGATCAGGATCTGCATGGGAAGGCTCACTTTTTTCTTCATACACTCACCTCATACACAAATTTTCTCTCTCGCTGTTCTCTGCGGGGCGGCATGCTGCGTTTTGGATAACATGCCGCCCCTCAAATTGGATATATTATAGCAAGAAATTGGAAAAATGTAAAGGCAAACCGGCCAAAACCCGAAATTGTGTGAAAAAGCCGTTAAAAATACCGGCCCGGCAGACGCCGGGCCGGAGAAAGTACATCATGCTTCCGGCTTCACCCCATAGCCGCAGAAGCGGATGGCGGCCTTCGCCAGCTCCGACGTGGGGTCCGCCACGGGGACGGTCAGGCCCAGCGCCTGGGCGGCCAGGGGCAGCTCCGTGCAGCCCAGGATGAAATAGCCGGCGCCCTGATCCGTCAAGGCGTCCAGAACGGACGCCATGTCCGCCCGGTAACCGTCCGGCGGGCTGCCGGCCTTCACGCCGCCGTAGATGACCCGCATCAGGGCGTCCTGCTCCGCCTCGCCGGGGATGAGGAAGGGGACGGACTCCGCCTCGAGCGCCCGCTGGTACAGCCCGGCGGCCAGGGTGCCCCTGGTGGCCAGCACGGCGGCGGTTTTGCCGGGGAACCGGGCCCGGCAGGCTTTGGCGGTGGCCTCCAGCATGCTGAGGAAGGGGAGCTTTGTCAGCGCCTGGAGCTGGGGGAGAAAATAGTGGGCGGTGTTGCAGGGCATGATGATGCAGTCCGCGCCGCAGCGCTCCAGCTTCCGCAGGGAGTCCGTCATGGCAGGCAGCGGGTCCGCGCCGCCCTGGAGAATGGCGGCGGTGCGGTCGGGAATGGAGGCGTTGTCGTCAATATAGATGCGGATGTGGCCGTTGTCGCAGGCGGCGTCGGTCAAAAGGACGATTTTGCGGAACAGGTCCGCCGTCGCCAGAGGGCCCATGCCCCCCAGGATGCCGATGGATTTTTTCATAAACAGCACCTCAGCTCCAGAATTCCGGGAACAGCAGTTCGCTGCCGACTTTGATGAGCAGCAGGATCAGCACGACGATGACTGTGGGCCGGACGATCTTGCTGCCGTTTTTGATGGCGAGGCCCGCGCCAAGATAGTGACCCGCAATGGAGGCCACAGAGGCGATGAGGCCCACGCCCAGAAAGACATAGCCGGAGGCCAGCTGGGTGAAGAGGCTCCCGAGGTTGGAGGAGAGGTTGATGACTTTGACGCCTCCGGCGGCGTGGCGGGTGTCCAGCTTGGCCAGGCGGATGAAGATAATCATGAGAAAGGTGCCGGTGCCGGGGCCGTAATACCCGTCGTAAGCGCCGATGAGCAGCGAGGCTGCCCAGACGATGGCGGCCTGTTTTTTCGCGTCGATCTTCCCCGGCTCGTCGGGCCACTCCCGGGTGCGGAGGGTGATGAACGCCACCACGGGCAGCACGACCAGCAGCAGGTATTTCAAGACGGCGTCCGGCGTGCGATGCTGGAGCCAGGTGCCGCCCACGGAGCCCGCCAGTGCAAAGGCGATGGAGGGGGCGAACAGCCGCCAGTTCACATAGCCGTTTTTGATGAAGCGGACCGTGGAAAAGACGGTGCCGATGCCGGCGGAAACTTTATTGGTGCCCAGGGCATAGGGCGCGGGGAGCGTGCCGAAGGCAATCAGGTGGGTGGGGACGGAGATGATTCCGCCTCCGCCTGCGATGGCATCCATAAAGGAAGCCAGAAACACGCCCACGCAGATCAGCAGCACGACCCACAGGGGAAAACCGTCCACGGTAAAGCCGGTCAAAAAGGAAAACGGGAAAGCGGACATAGCGGACCTCCTGAAAACACCCGGTTCTGCAAAATTCAACCTATTTTAGCAAACGCGGTGGGTAAAATCAATATGTGCGGGGGCCGCTTTTTGGAAAAACCCGGGAGATAAAAAAATGAAAAAAATAGGTAAAGTTTGCGATTTTTGACAAAGGTTAACAAAAAATATCGTGAAAATGGAGAAGAAACTGGATGAATAGACCAAAAGAGCGGCTCTTTTTCGACAGGAGTATTCTTGACGCTATTTTCCAGAAGAAGTATAATATATACTACTTATTGCTTAAAAATGATGGGTGACAAAGAAGAACACCAAGCGAGGAAAACCAACGAAAGACCCACCGTTTCCCACGGGCGGAAACAGGTGGGGAGAGGAGCTTCACATGGCGAAAAACGAACAGGCCGAACGGTTCCATGCCGGCACACTGACCGATGGCTGGCGCTGGTTCGGCGCACACCCGGCGGAGAAAAGGGGCCGGCAGGGCTGGAGCTTCCGGGTCTGGGCCCCCCACGCCAAGAGCGTGTCCGTGGTGGGCGACTTCAACAAATGGGACCAGGATGCCAACCGCCTTACCCGCAAGGGCGAGGTCTGGGAGGGCTTCATTCCCGGGCTGGAGCAGTATACGGCTTATAAATACGCTGTCTGCGGCGCCGACGGGAAGACCCGGCTGAAGGCCGACCCCTACGGCTTCCACACCGAGACCCGTCCCGCCACGGCCAGCAAGCTGTACGACATCGGCGGCTTCCGCTGGACGGACGGCGACTTCCGGGAGCGGAAGCGCAAGCATCAGGTCTATGATTCCCCCCTGAACATCTACGAGGTGCACCTGGGGTCCTGGAAAAAACGGGACAACGGGGACTATATCGACTACCGGGACCTGGCCAGGGAGCTGGCGGCCTACGTCAAGGAAATGGGTTACACCGCCATCGAGCTGCTGCCGGTGACGGAGCACCCCCTGGACGACTCCTGGGGCTATCAGTGCACGGGCTATTTCGCCCCCACCTCCCGGTTCGGCGCGCCCAAGGACTTCATGTGGTTCGTCAACCACATGCACAAAAACGGCATCTCCGTCCTGCTGGACTGGGTGCCCGCCCACTTCTGCAAGGACGAGCAGGGCCTCTATGAGTTCGACGGCGCCTGCTGCTACGAATACAGCGACCCCAACAAGTGGGAGCACGCCGGCTGGGGCACCCGGGTCTTTGACTACGGCCGGCCGGAGGTCAAGAGCTTCCTGTTTTCCTCCGCCCGGTTCTGGCTGGAGGAGTACCACATCGACGGACTGCGGGTGGACGCGGTGGCGTCTATGCTGTATCTGGACTACGGCCGCCAGGGCGGCGCGTGGAGCCCCAACAAGTACGGCGGACACGAGAACCTGGAGGCCATCGACTTCCTGCGGGAGCTGAACGCCATGGCCTTTGGCGTGGATCCCGGCGTGCTGATGATCGCGGAGGAGTCCACGGCCTGGCCCATGGTCAGCCGGCCCGCAGACGTGGGGGGCCTGGGCTTCAACCTGAAGTGGAACATGGGCTGGATGAACGACATGTGCCACTATCTGAAGCTGGACCCCTGGTTCCGCCAGGACCACCACAGGGACATCACCTTCTCCATGATGTACGCCTTTTCGGAGAACTTCGTGCTTCCCATCTCCCACGACGAGGTGGTCCACATGAAGGGCTCCGTGGTGGGCAAGATGCCCGGCGATTACACCAACCAGCTGCGCTGCACCCGGGGCTTCTACGCGTATTTGCTGGCCCATCCCGGCAAGAAGCTGCTGTTCATGGGCGCGGAACTGGGCCAGTGGCACGAGTGGAATTCCAACGAGCAGCTGGACTGGTACCTGCTGGAGAAGGAGGAAAACCAGCGGATTCACCAGTTCTTCAAGGATGCCAACGCCTTCTACAAGAGAAACCCGGCCCTGTGGGAGATCGATTTCAGCTGGGAGGGCTTCGAGTGGCTGGTCCCCGACGACAACCACAACAACGTGGTGGTGTTCCTGCGCAAGGACAAAAAGGGCCGGGACCTGCTGTGCGCGGTGAACTTCTCTCCCAATACATATGAAAGCTATCGGATGGGCGTCCCCGCCCGCCGGCAGTATACCCCCGTGTTCAATACCGACGACGCCGCTTACGGCGGTGACGGCTTCGGTGACACCGCGCCCGTGAAGGTGGAGGCCATCCCCTCTCACGGCAGGGAGCACTCCGCCGCCATCCGCATCCCGGCTTTCGGCGCGGTGTTCCTGCGGGGCGAGGGCAAATATCCCAGACCCAGGAAGAAAAAACAGGCAAAGGAGCTGGAGAAACCATGAAAAAAGAGTGTATCGCCATGCTGCTGGCCGGCGGTCAGGGCAGCCGGCTGTATGTCCTTACCAGTGACATGGCAAAGCCCGCCGTTCCCTTCGGCGGCAAGTACCGCATCATCGACTTTCCCCTGTCCAACTGCACCAATTCCGGCATCGACACCGTGGGCGTGCTGACCCAGTACCGCCCTCTGGAGCTGAACAGCTACATCGGCAGCGGCCAGCCCTGGGACCTGGACGGGTCCACCGGCGGCGTCCACATCCTGCCTCCCTATCAGGGCAGCAAGGGCGGCACCTGGTACAAGGGCACCGCCAACGCCATCTATCAGAACATCGGCTTCATCGACCTGTATGACCCCGATTACGTGGTGATCCTCTCCGGCGACCACATTTATAAGATGGACTACTCCGACATGGTGAAGCGCCACGAGGCGGCCGGCGCCGCCTGCACCATCTCCGTCATGGAGGTGCCCTGGGCTGAGGCGCCCCGCTTCGGCATCATGGCGGTGGACGAAAACGACATGATCACCGAGTTCGCCGAAAAACCCAAGGAGCCCAAGAGCAACCTGGCCTCCATGGGCATTTACGTGTTCTCCTGGAAGGCGCTGCGCAGGTACCTGACGGAGGACGAGGCGAACCCCGATTCCGAAAACGACTTCGGCAAGAACGTCATCCCCGCCATGCTGAATAACGGCGAGCGGATGGCCGCCTATCGCTTCGCGGGCTACTGGAAGGACGTGGGCACCCTGGAGTCCCTGTGGGACGCCAACATGGATATGCTGTCCCCCGAGTCCGGCCTGGACCTCCACGACGAGTCCTGGCCCATCTACGCCCGGTCCGTCAACGCGCCCCCCGCGTTTCTGGGGCCCAAGTCCCGGGTGACCCACAGCGCTTTCAACCGCGGCAGCGTGCTGGACGGCGTGGTGGAGAACTCCGTCCTGGCCCCCAATGTGCAGGTGGGCGAGGGCGCGCGGGTCAGCTATTCCGTGCTGCTGCCCGGCACTGTGGTGGAGCCCGGCGCGGGGGTGGAGTACGCCATCCTGGGTGAGGAATGCCGCATCGGCAGGAACTGCCACATCGGCGGCACGCCGGAGAGCGCGCCCGAGGGCGCCTGGGGACTGACGGTCCTGGCCCCCCGCTGCACAGTGGCGGAGGGCAGAGAGGTCCGGCCCGGCGTCATGCTGAACCGCAATGGTGAGGAGGTGTCCAAATGAACGGACTGCATGGTATCATCTTCGCTTATGAAAAGCGCAACGACCTGCGGGAATTGGGCGAGATCCGCTCCGCGGCGTCCATTCCCTTCGGCGGCCGTTACCGGGCGGTGGACTTCGCCCTGTCCAACCTGGTGAACGCCGGCGCCACGGATGTGGGCATCGTGCTGCATGGCCGCTATCAGAGCATGCTGGACCACCTGGGCACCGGCAAGGCGTGGGACCTGAGCCGCAAGCGCGGCGGCCTGCGCGTCCTGCCCCCCTTCAACTATCAGCAGGACTGGGGCGTCCTGCCCTTCCGGGGCAAGATCGAGGCCCTGGCGGGCGTCCGCACCTATCTGGATACCATCCGGCAGGACTATGTGGCCCTGATGGACGGCGATCTGGTGGTCAACCTGCCGCTGGCGGACATCTATGAGAGCCACGTCAAATCCGGCGCGGATATCACGGTGGTCTGCGGCAACGACAGCTTTGCCACCGACGACGGCACATACTTTGAAAAGAACGGCGAGGGCCGGATCACGGAGGTCCTGTTCCGTCTCCACCAGCCCCGGGGCTACCGGGGCCTGGAGGTCTACATCCTCTCCACCGAGCTTTTGAAGGCGCTGGTGGACGAGTGCTCCGGCAAAGACCAGTTCAGCTGGCGGCGGGATGTGCTGCAGGCCAAGAAGGACTCTCTGTATCTGCGCAGCTATATCTGGAGCGGCTTTGCCGCCCAGATCCGCTCCGTCCAGGAGTATTACGACCGCAGCATGCAGCTGCTGGATCCCGCTATCCGGGCGGAGCTGTTCACGCCGGAGCGTCCCATCCGGGCCAAGGGCGCCGACAAGTCCTCTACCTATGTGGGCTCCGAGGGCCGCTGCGTGAACTCCCTGGTGGCCGAGGGCTGCCGCATCGAGGGCACGGTGGAGAATTCCGTCCTGTTCCCCGGCGTGGTGGTGGAGGCCGGCGCGGTGGTGCGCAACTGCGTCATCTTCAAGGAGGGCGTCGTCCGCAGAAATGCCCAGCTGGCATACATCATTGCGGACAAGGATGTGGAGATCCTGCCGGACCGGACGCTGATGGGCCACGCGACTTATCCCATCGTCCTGGCCAAGGGCAGCAAGATTTGATACCTGCAAGGGGGAGCTTGCTCCCCCTTGTGGTTTGCCTCCGGACAACGGAGGACGAGCGGAGAGATTGGAAAGCTCCCTCAACGAATGAAAGGAGTTTCATGAAATGAAGATTTTGTATGCGACCAGCGAGGCGGTACCGTTTTGCAAGACCGGCGGCCTGGCGGATGTGGCCGGCTCCCTGCCGGCGGCTCTGGCGGCGGAGGGCGCGGAGGTAGCCGTGGTGCTGCCCCTGTACCAGCGGGTCCGGGAGCGCTTCGGCGACCAGCTGAAGTTTGAGTGCTACGACTATGTGGATCTGGCCTGGCGGCACAGCTACTGCGGCCTGTTTTCCGTGGAGAAGGACGGCGTGACCTGGTACTTCCTGGACAACGAGCAGTATTTCAACCGCCCGGACCTGTATGGCTATATGGACGATGGCGAGCGCTTCGGCTTCTTCTCCCGGGCCATCGTGCGGATGCTGCCCCACATGAAGTTCTGGCCGGAGGTCATCCACTGCAACGACTGGCAGACCGCCCTGGTGCCCGTCTATCTGAAGGACGACGGCGTGCGGGAGGACCGCTACCGCTCCATCAGGACGGCGCTGACCATCCACAACATCGAGTACCAGGGCCGTTACGGCAAGGAGACCCTGGGCGACCTGTTCGGCCTGGACTACGGCTGGGCCGCCGACGGCACCATCCTGATGGACGGCGACGTGAACCTGCTGAAGGGCGCGATCCTGATGGCCGACGCCGTCAACGCCGTGTCTCCCTCCTATGCCAACGAGCTGAAGATGGCCTACTTCGCCCACCGGCTGGAGAACATCATGCGCCAGTGCGAGTATAAGCTCTCCGGCGTGCTCAACGGCATCGACATGAAGCTGTACGACCCCGAGACGGATCCCCGCATCGGCACCCATTACTCCGCCGCAGACATGTCCGGCAAGGACGCCGACAAGGCGGCCCTGCAGCGGCTGGTGGGCCTGCGGGAGGATCCCCACACCCCCGTTGTGGCCATCGTCAGCCGTCTGGTGTCCCACAAGGGTTTGGACTTGATTTGTGAGGTGCTTCATGATATGATGGAGCTCCCGATGCAGCTGGTGGTTCTGGGCAAGGGCGACCGGAAGTACGAGGAGTTCTTCCACTGGGCCGCCCAGCAGTACAACGGCCGGATGGCGGTGCGCCTGGATTACAACGAGGAGCTGTCCATGGCCATCTACGCCGGCGCGGACCTGTTCCTGATGCCCTCCAAGAGTGAGCCCTGCGGCCTGAGCCAGATGATCGCCATGCGCTACGGCACGGTGCCCATCGTCCGGGAGACCGGCGGCCTGAAGGACACCGTCCAGCCCTACGAGGCCTGGCGGGACGCCGGCAACGGCTTCACCTTTGCCAACTACGCCAGCGGCGACATGCTGTATGTCATCCGGGAGGCCGTGTACCTGTACAAGGACTACCCCGACGCTTTCGGCCGCCTGCGGAAGCGGGCCATGGAGTGCGATTTCAGCTGGGCACGCAGCGCCAGGGAGTACCTGCGCATCTACGCCAACATCACCGGCCAGACCTGGCGTCCGGCGGAGGAACCCGCTCCGGCAGCGGAGGAGGTCCCTGCTGCGGAGACCGTGGAGACGCCCGTGGAAGCGCCTGCCGCAGAGGAAGCCCCCGCGCCCGCCGAAGTGCCGGCTGCGGAAGAGGCACCCGCTGCGGAGACTACAGAGACGCCTGTGGAAGTGCCTGCCGCAGAGGAAGCCCCCGCCGCGGAGGAGCCCGCACCTGTTGAGGTGCCCGCCGCCGAAACGCCTGCGCCTGCTGAGGAGCCTGCTGCCGGGGAGCCCGCCGCAGAGGCGCCGGTGAAGAAGGCCGCGAGAAAGCCCGCTGCGAAGAAGACCGCTGCAAAAAAACCGGCGGACAAAAAAACCGCCGAGAAAAAAGAGAAAACCACAAAGAAAGGGACTGCCGCAAAGCCCAGGAAAAAAGCGGCGGAGTAAGGAAAATCCATGATACCGTATACCACTAAAACACTGGAAGAAGCCCTCACCGCCAAGCTGATGCTGAACTTCGGCAAAACGCCGGAGGAGGCATCCGATCAGGAGATGATGAAGGCCAGCGCCCTGGTGCTCCGGGACGTGATGGCCATCCGCGGCGTGGAGACCAACAAGCAGACCCGCCGCCAGCACAAGAAGCAGGTCCACTACCTGTCTCTGGAATTCCTGATGGGCCGCAGCCTGATGAAAAACGCCTACAACCTGGAGATCCTGCCCCAGCTGAAAGAGGCGCTGGAGCACCTGGGCTTCAAGGCGGCGGATATCTTTGAGATCGAGCCCGACGCGGGTCTAGGCAACGGCGGCCTGGGCCGTCTGGCCGCCTGCTATCTGGATTCCATGACCACGCTGGACATCCCCGCCACCGGCTACTCCATCTGCTATGAGCTGGGCATTTTCAAGCAGAAGATCGTGGAGGGACAGCAGGTGGAGCTGCCCGACAACTGGAAGGACCTGGGGGCCGCCTGGCTGCTGCCCAAGCCCGAGGAGGCCCAGGAGGTCCACTTCGGCGGCACCCTCCGGGAGTTCTGGGACGACGGGCACCTGCACATCGTCAGCGAAAACGCCACCAAGGTCATGGCCGTGCCCTGCGACATGGTGGTGGCCGGCTACGGCACCGACCATGTGAACACCCTGCGGCTGTGGGACGCCCGTTCCACCAAGCCGATGGACATGTCCCTGTTCTCCCGGGGCGAGTATCTGAAAGCGGCGGAGGAGGAGGCCATGGCCGCCACCATCGCCAAGGTCCTGTACCCCGAGGACAACCACTACGAGGGCAAGTCCCTGCGGCTGAAGCAGCAGTATTTCTTCGTGTCCGCCACGGTCCAGTCCATCGCCACCAAGCACCTGGATACCTACGGCACCCTGAAAAACTTCCACGAGAAGAACGTCATCCAGATCAACGACACTCATCCGGCCCTGGTGGTCCCCGAGCTGATGCGCATTTTCATCGACGAGGCGGGCATGGACTGGGATGAGGCCTGGGACATCACCACCAAGTCCGTGGCCTACACCAACCACACCGTTCTGGCGGAGGCTCTGGAGCGCTGGCCCCAGAGCCTGATGGAGAGCCTGCTGCCCCGCATCTGGCAGATCATCACCGAGATTTCCCGCCGCTGGCAGGAGAAGGTGGAGAACTTCTACCACGATCCCGGCAAGACCCAGGCCATGGCCATCATCTGGGGCGGCGAGGTCCGCATGGCGAACCTGTGCATCGCCGGCGGCATGGCCGTCAACGGCGTCAGCGGCCTGCACTCCGAGATTTTGAAGAAGGACGTGTTCCGGGACGCCTGCGGCATGGAGCCCTGGAAGTTCCAGAACGTCACCAACGGCATCGACCACCGCCGCTGGCTCAGCGAGATCAACCCCGGCCTGGACGCACTTGTCCGGGAACTGACCGGCGGGGACGATTATCTGACCCGGCCCCTGGCCCTGAAAAAGCTGGACGATTACGCCGATGACCAGACGGTTCTGGACCGTTTGGCGGAGATCAAGCGCCAGAACAAGGCGGATTTCACCGTCTACGCCAAGAAGACCCGGGGCGTCATCCTGAATCCCGACGCCATCTTCGACGTACAGGTGAAGCGGCTCCACGAGTACAAGCGCCAGCTTTTGAACGTGCTGCACATCATCGCCCTGTACCAGAAGCTGCAGGACGACCCCAACGCCATCACCCAGCCCCATACCTTCCTGTTCGGCGCCAAGGCGGCCCCCGGCTACGCGGTGGCCAAGCGCATCATCCGCCTCATCAACTCCCTGGCGGACGAGATCGACCACAACCCCGCCTGCCGCGACAAGCTGCAGGTGGTGTTCCTGGAGAACTACCGGGTGTCCCTGGCGGAGCGCCTGATGCCCGCCAGCGAGGTCAGCCAGCAGATCTCCACCGCCGGCAAGGAGGCCAGCGGCACCGGCAACATGAAGTTCATGATGAACGGCGCCCTGACCATCGGCACCCTGGACGGCGCCAACGTGGAGATGCACGGGGTCCTGGGCGACGAGAACATGTTCCTCTTCGGCCTCCACGCCGACGAGGTCACTCAGCTGAAGCGGGAGGGCTACGTCCCCCAGCGGCTGTACAACTGGGATCCGGTCCTGCGCCGCTGCCTGGACGCCCTGCGCACCGGCTTCCGGGACGGCGTCAGCTACGACGACCTGTACCAGCGGCTGCTGTTCGGCGCCGGCGGAAGCCCCGCCGACGAGTACCTGCTTCTGGCGGACTTCCAGTCTTACTGTGAAGCGGAGAAGCGCATGGCCAGGACTTATGCCGATCCCCGGCAGTGGAACCGCATGAGCCTGCACAACATCGCCCGCAGCGGCATCTTCGCCGCCGACCGGGCCGTGGCGGAGTACGCGGACAACATCTGGCACGTGCCCCACAAGTAAATGCCCCAAGAGATTCCCGGCCAGACAGCCGGGAATCTTTTTTTAAAAAATTTTTCCATTGCGGGATATTTTCCCTCCCTGATGGATATTCCCAACAGAAAGGCCTTTCCAACCCAACGCAAAGGAAGTGAGACGAGTTGACGGACGCGGTATTTGAGGCGGCGGTGCAGCGCTATGCCGACATGGTGTTCCGGCTGGCGTACAGCTATCTGAAAAGCCGGGCCGACGCGGAGGACGTGATGCAGGAGACGCTGCTGAAGCTCTACACGGAGCGGACGGACTTCGACACCCCGGAGCACCAGCGGTACTGGGTGGTCCGGGTGGCGGTGAACGAGTGCAAAAAGATTCTCCGCTCTCCGTGGCGCCGGCGGACCGGCCCGCTGGAGGAGGTCCCGGAAACCGCGGTATTCGACACCCCGGCCCAGACGGAGCTGTTCCGGCAGGTGATGGCCCTGCCGCCCAAGTACCGGGCGGCCATTTACCTCCACTACTATGAGGGCTGCCCCGTGCGGGAGGTAGCCGCCGCCATGAACGCCAACCCATCCACGGTCCAGACCTGGCTCATGCGGGCCAGGGGACAGTTAAAAACCAAGTTGAAGGAGGCAGAGAGCCTATGATCGACCAAAAGCTGTACTGCGAGACCTTTTCCCGGCTGCATGCCTCTGAGGAAGCCAAGAAGGAGGTCTTTCGAATGAAGGAAAACAGAAATAAGCGTGCGAAAATGCCCAAGCTGCTCAGAACGGCGGCGGTGGCGGCGGTGATGGCCTGCGCGCTGGCCGTGACCGCAGGCGCGGTGAATCTGGCGACGGACGGAGCGCTTTTCGCCACACTGCGGGAGGTGTGGAGCGATGGCTACGAGACACGCTATGAGGCCGTGGACGAAGCGGGCAACCTGATGGATATCGCCGTTATGGCCGGCTCCACTGTGACGGAAGATAATGGCCGGCTGATCCTCCATGCTGCGGGAGAGGACATTGACATCACCGGCGAGCTGACGGATGACGGCGCGTATCACTTTGAAAAAGTCACGGAGCACCGCACCGTAGTGGTGGATATTGCCGGGACTCCGGAGAACTGGACGCTGACGGAGCGTGTGACTGATGAAAATGGCGTTACCTACAACACAGCCTACACCAGCGAGGATCAGGTGGACGATGTGAACATCGCCACCGCTGTCATCGCTGAGGGCCCCGGTGGGGACGGCGTAGAGAGCAGCGTGACCGTTACCACATCGGGGGACATGGAGACCAGTGTCACAAACGCGGCGGAGGAAGCAAAATAAAAAAGCCTGCCGAAACACGTTTTCGACAGGCAGAAAACACGGACAGGAAATCCTGTCCGTGTTTTACCGTTCTTTACTGAGCCCCAGCAAATAGTCGGTGCTGACACCGTAATACTTGCTGAGCGTGATCAGATGGTGGATGGGCAATTCATTGGCTCCGCGTTCGTACCGGGCATACATGGTTTGGGAAGTTCCCAGCACCTCCGCGATTTGGGTCTGGGTCTTATCGGCGTCTTCGCGCAAATCCCGCAAAATGCGTACATAGTCCATCTCAGCCACGTTTGACACCTCCGTATGAA
>JAUNGH010000042.1 GCA_030524605.1 Oscillospiraceae bacterium
TGAACCACCTGAAGCGGGGCGGGCGCATCAGCGCCGCCACGGCGCTGTTCGGCACCATGCTGGCCATCAAGCCCGTCATGCACGTGGACGACGGCGGCCACCTGACCGCCGTCAGCAAGGCCCGGGGGCGGAAGGCGTCCCTGCTGGCCCTGGTGGATCACATGGCGGAGACCGCCGTGGACCCGGCGTCTCAGACCGTCTTCATCAGCCACGGCGACTGCGAGGACGACGCCCGCTTTGTGGCGGACGAGGTGCGCCGCCGCTTCGGCGTCAGGGACATCCACATCAACTTTGTGGGCCCGGTCATCGGCAACCACTCCGGCCCGGGCACCATGGCGCTGTTTTTCATCGGGAAGACCCGCTGAAAAGCAGCGCAGATAGAAGCGTGAAGAGTGGAGAGTGAAGATTTGGTGTCCGGCTCCGCCAGGCAATTGAAATCATTCCGCCTTTGGCGGAATACCGCATCTTCACTCTTCAATCTTAACGCTTCACTCTTTTTTGAAAGGAATTGCTATGAACTGGCTGGAACTGCATATTGACACCACCCACGCCGGGCTGGAGCGGGTGGAGACCCTGCTCTCCGCCCTGGGCATCGACGGGGTGGTCATTGACGATGAGACGGAATTCCAGGATTTTCTGGAGAACAACCACCAATACTGGGACTATGTGGACGAGGACCTGGAAAAGCGGATGCAGGGCAAGTCCCGCATCACCTTCTACCTCCAGGCGGACGAGGAGGGCTTCGCCAAGCTGGGGGAGGTCCGCATTGCTCTCCAGCAGCTGAAGGCGGAGAGGACAGACTGCGGCACACTGCTGATGACCATGGACAACCTGCAGGAGGCCGACTGGGAGAACAACTGGAAGCAGTTCTACAAGCCCATGGAGATCGGGGAGCGGCTGCTGGTCATCCCCCAGTGGGAGCAGGACGATCCCAAGGTCCGCAGGGCGCTGGAGAGCGGCCGGGTGCCGTTGATCCTGGAGCCGGGGCTGACCTTTGGCACCGGCAGCCACGCCACCACCCGCCTGTGCCTGACGGCGCTGGAGCGGGCCGTGAAGGGCGGCGAGCGGGTGCTGGACCTGGGCTGCGGCAGCGGCATTTTGTCCATCGCGGCCCTGCGGCTGGGCGCCGCCTCCGCCCTGGCGGTGGACATTGACGACAAGTGTCTGGACATAGCCTATGAAAACGCGGCCATGAACGGCATCGGCAAAGACGCCTGCACCGTCCGGGTGGGGGATGTTCTGTGGGACGGGGCCCTGCGGGCGGAGCTCGGCGGGGGCTATGACGTGGTGCTGGCCAACATCGTGGCGGACGTCATCATCGGCCTTGCCCCGGTGGTGCGTTCGCTGCTGGCGGAGGGCGGCGTGTTCCTGTGCTCCGGCATCATTGATGAGCGTGCCGAAGAGGTGGCGGAGCAGCTCCGCCGGGCGGGGCTGGAGATCGTGGAGACCCGCAGCGCGGAGGGCTGGTACGCCTATACCTGCCGCTGAGCCGGGCCGGCGCTCCTTCGAAAAACTTGGAACGGTACGGAGCATCAAGCGCGCGGCAGACGCCGCGCGCTTTTTTTGTCCATTGCCGCTCCTTCGACAGAATCCAGCCGTCTTCTTGCGGTTTCTGAAGTAGAATGTGGGAAATCGGAAGGAGGCGGTCCCATGGCGGAGACAGAGGAGCGGCGGGTGCTGAGCCTGCCGGCGGCGGAAATCCGGCCCAATCCCCGGCAGCCCCGGCAGGTGTTCGACGAGGGGGGACTGCGGGAACTGGCGTCGTCCATCCGGCGGCACGGCATCCTCCAGCCCCTGACGGTGCGGCGGGGCCCGGAGGGCTGGGAGCTGGTGGCGGGGGAGCGGCGGCTGCGGGCCGCGAAGCTGGCGGGGCTGGAGACGGTGCCCTGCATCGAGACTGCCGTGGACGACGGGGAGTCGGCCCTGCTGGCGCTGGTGGAGAATTTACAGCGCCGGGACCTGCACTATTTTGAGGAGGCCGCCGCTATCGCGGACTACTTAAGGCGCTCCGGCGTTACCCAGGAGGAGGCGGCGGCCCGGCTGGGGCGGTCGCCGTCGGCCCTGGCCAACAAGCTGCGGCTGCTGCGGCTGTCGCCGGAGTGCCGGGAGGCCCTGACGGCGGGCGGCCTGACGGAGCGCCACGCCCGGGCGCTGCTGCGGCTGGAGGACGAGGGCGAGCGGCTGGCCGCCGTCCGGCACATTGCAAAATGCCAGTTGAACGTGGCCCAGACGGAGCAGTATGTGGAGCGGCGGCTTGCTGCCCTCCAGTCCACGCCCCCCGCGGGCCGCCGGACGTTTATCATAAAGGACGTGCGGCTGTTTTTAAACAGTCTGGACCGGGGCCTGCGGCTGATCCGGGAGGCCGGCGTGGGGGCGGAGAGCAGGCGGGAGGAGACGGAGGACGATATCCTGCTGACCATCCGCATTCCGAAGCAGCGGAAAAATCAGGGATAAGCCCCAAAATGTTGTTACGGGATTGTAATCACTTTTTGAAAAGAAGTGTGCTAAAATAAATAGCCAGCGGAATAGGTTGTTGTGTGTGGACAGCCTGTCTCAAATCATCGTAACAACAGGAGGGCTTCATGGAACAGAGAACAAACGAAGCCGTTGCGCAGGGCGCGGGGGGCGCCCGGTTGAAAAAGGGCAATAGAAAGCCGCTGATCATCCTGGGGATCGCGGCGGCCGTGGCAGCCTTGCTGCTGGCGGCCTATGTGGGATTATGCGCCTATGCCGGTTCACTGGATGTGTTTTATCCGAACTTCCATATCAACGGTGTGGATGTGTCGGGCCTGACCGTGGAGGAGGCGCAGCAGACGCTGGAGCGGGAGACGCCGAAGCGGGTCATCCCCATTTATGACGCCGCCTATCCGACATATACGGAAGAGAATCCGCGGACACCGCTCATGACAGTGACGCTGGAGGAGCTGGGCTTCAGCCCGGAGGCCGTAACGGAGGGAAATTGCGCGGAGCCCTTTGAAAACTGGGCCCGGAGCGGGATGGACAGCCAGCGGAGCTACGGCTTTTTTGAAAAAGGGCGGATGTATCTGCGGGCCCTGACCGGCGCCTATACCGGCGCGTGGCTGGGATATCAGCTCAGCGGCAGCCGCTTTGACGAGACTGTGGACGCCATTGTGGAGCAGCTCTCCGAGGATGCGATTGACGGCGGCTATACGCTGGAGGAGGATGGCATCTCCATCACCAAGGCCCGGGACGGACGCTCTGTGGACAGGGAGAGCCTGCGGCATCAGCTGAGCTGCGCGGGCAGCACGCCTGCCGGCGTGGAGGAGTCCTGCGGCGTGGACGCCGAATTTGCCGTGGATCCCGCCAAGACCCTGACCGCCCGGGAAATTTACGATGAAGTGTCCGGCGAAGTGAAAAACGCCGGCTATGACGCGGAGACCGACACCATCATCCCCGAGCAGGTGGGGGCCGACTTTGACGTGGCCGCCGCCCAGGCAGCGCTGGACGCGGCGGCGCCGGGGGAGACGGTGGAGATCGACGCCGTCATCGAATACCCGGAGGTCACCGCCGGCGAGCTGAAGGAGGTCCTGTTCCGGGATGTGCTGGGCGAGGCGAAGACGAAGGTCGGCGGCACCGCCGCCCGGAAGAGCAATGTGAAGCTGTCCGCCTCCTCCATCGACAGCTATGTGATGAACTCCGAAGACGTGTTCTCCTACAACGGCGTGGTGGGCCAGCGGACCGCCGCCCGGGGCTACCAGCCCGCCCCCGCCTATGTGAAGGGCGAGACGGTGGACGAGATCGGCGGCGGCATCTGCCAGACCTCCTCCACGCTGTATCTGGCTTGTTTGCGGGCCAATCTGGAGATTACGGAGCGGTATGCCCACCGCTATATCCCTACATACATCGCCGCCGGCATGGACGCCACCGTGTCCTGGGGCGGGCCGGACTATAAGTTCACCAACAACACCAGCTATCCCATCAAGATCGTCACCAGCTATGAAAACGGCTGGCTGACCGTGAAGCTGCTGGGCACCAACGTCACCGGCATCACCGCCAAAATGACCAATGAAAAGCTGTCCACCACCAATTTTGAGGTGGTGTATGAGGACGATCCCACCCTGGCCCCCGGCACGGAGACGGTGAAGACCACCCCCTACACCGGGTCCAAGTGGCGGACCTACCGGCACCTTTACGACGGGGACGGCAATCTGATCTCCAGCGCCTATGAGGACACCAGCGACTACAAGGCCCGGAACAAGGTGATCCTCCGGGGCCCCGCCAAGGAGACGGAGCCCGCCGCCCCGGTGATCGGTCCCGGCGGCATCCCGGCGGAGCCGGAGACCCCCGTGGAAGAACCCGCCGAAGAACCGGCGGAGGAGCCGGCGGAAACGCCCATTGTGGTGCTGCCGGACGGCTTTTCAGACGCCGCATAAACGGCAGCGGCCGGAAAAAGGAAATAAAAAAGAAGCTATCGGAACGATAGCTTCTTTTTTTCGCGCTTTTTGCGCATACTAACCGCGATTCAGACGGATTTCGATGACCGGGAGGGACGGCCTGTGAAGAAATTGCGGTGGCTGCCGCTTATGATTTTGTGCATCGGCGCCCTGGCGCTGTGGCCCCACCGGGGAGAACTGACGGCGGAGCGTATCGCCGCCCGGTCCCCGGAGCAGGCGTGGCTGGCGGCGGCGTTTCTGCTGGCGCTGTACGGGGTGAAAAGCCTGTCGGTGGCGTTTCCCCTGTCGGCGCTGGAGGCGGCGGGAGGCATGCTGTTTCCGTTTCCGGCGGCGCTGGCGGTGAACCTCTGCGGCGTGGCGGTGGCCCAGACAGTGCCTTACCTGCTGGGGCGGCGGGAACAGGGCGGTCTGGCGGCGCTGGCGGAGCGGCACCCCCGGCTGGCGGCGCTGGAGCGTCCGGGGGCCGTCCGCCCCGGCAGGACGGTGTTTCTGCTGCGGCTGGCGGGGGCGTCCCCCGGGGACCTTGTCAGCATGTACCTGGGGGCGGCGGGCGTCTCCTGGCGGGCCTATTTCACCGGCGGCCTGCTGGGCAGCCTGCCCCGGGTAGCCTCCGCCACGCTGCTGGGCGCGGCGCTGTGGGACATCGGCGGCGCCCGGTTCTGGCTTTCCCTGGGCGTCGGCGCCGCGCTGACGGCCCTGTCCCTGGCTCTCTGGCGGGCCTGGCGCTAGAGGGCGGCGGAGCCGCCGGAGCCGGGATTCGCCTCCTTTTGACAACTCCTGGAATGAAAACGTTTAAAATGTGCAATATAACCATAAAGAAAACGATTACTTAACACAATTATGGTGATTTATGGCGTTGACGACACGGCGGGAGACTGTTAAGATATTGACGATCCCAAGAGAGACGGGATCCCAAAATTTTTACAATAAGGAGGAAACGAGCATGATTCGAGAGATCGATATTAAGAGCAAGGAGCAGGCGGAGAAGATCAACCAACTGGCCTGCGAAGTGCCCTATGAGGTCTGGGTGAGTACCGACACCGTGATGCTGGACGCCCGGTCCCTGCTGGGCCTGCTGGCGCTGGTGGGCAAGAAGGCCAACGTGGTTGCCGAGGATGATGTGAACCCCATCTCTTTCGGCAAGCTGGTTTCTAAAATGGAATAAGCGATGCCTGCGAAATGGAGCGCGGCGCCATCTGGCGCCGCGCTCCGCTTTTTGATATTGTGCTTTTTTCGGTTTTATGCTATGATACTTTAGTTAAAGTATCTGTATTCGGAGGAACTGCTTTGGAACGCAAAAACGTACTGGTCCCGGAGGCGGACATTGCCCGCCAGTGGGACTTTGAGGAGAAGATCAGGGCCATGTTCGCAGCCCGTCAGGCCCATCCCGCGGCCTGTGTGGATACCTTCGGCTGCCAGCAGAACGTGGCCGACGGCCAGAAGCTGATGGGCATGCTGGAGAGCTGCGGCTTCACCTTCACCCAGGATCCGAAGGAGGCCGACCTGGTAATCCTGAACACCTGCGCCGTCCGGGAGCACGCGGAGCAGCGGGTGTTCGGCAATCTGGGCATCCTGACCCACACGAAAAGGGAGAATCCGGAGCAGGTCATCACCCTGTGCGGCTGCATGGCCCAGGAGGAGCGGGTGAGCCGCCGGGTGAAGGAGTCCTACCGCCATGTGGATCTGGTGTTCGGCCCCCACGCACTGTGGAAGTTCCCGGAACTGCTCTGGCAGGTCTACGAGACCCGGAAGCGGGTCTTTGCCGTGGACGACGAGCACGGCACCATCGCCGAGGGCATCCCCGTGGTGCGGGAGAAGGGCGTGAAGGCCTGGGTCTCCATTATGTACGGCTGCAACAATTTCTGCTCCTACTGCATCGTGCCCTATGTCCGGGGCCGGGAGCGGAGCCGGGACCCCCAGTGTGTATTACAGGAGGTTCGGGAGCTGATAGAAGCCGGATACAAGGACATCACCCTGCTGGGCCAGAACGTCAACTCCTACGGCAACGACCTGGAGCTGGGCTATGACTTCGCGGATCTGCTGGCGGATATCGACCAGATCCCCGGCGAGTATCTCATCCGCTTCATGTCCAGCCACCCTAAGGACGCCACGAAAAAGCTGTTTGACACCATGGCCCGGTGCGGACATGTTGCAAAGCAGCTGCACCTGCCCTTCCAGTCCGGCAACGACCGGGTGCTGAAGGAGATGAACCGGCGGTACACCCGGGCGCAGTACCTGGGGCTGGTGAATTACGCCAAATCCGTCATGCCCGGGCTGGTGCTGACCAGCGATGTCATCATCGGCTTCCCCGGCGAGACGGAGGAAGAAGCCATGGACACGGTGTCGCTGGTGGAAGAGGTGGGCTTCGACGCCCTGTTCACGTTTATATACAGTCCCCGGCCCGGCACCAAGGCCGCGGCCATGCCCGACCCGGCCAGCCGCCAGGAGAAGCAGAAGTGGTTCGACAAGCTGCTGGAGGTGCAGAACGCCCAGTCCGCCGCCCTCCATGCCGCCTATGTGGGAAAGACCGTGCGGGTGCTGGTGGACGGCGAAAGCGACGACGGGGCGTATCCTCTGGCCTCCCGCACCGAGGGGAACCGGCTGGTGCGGCTGAAGGGGGACAAGGCGCTGATCGGGCGGTTCATCGACGTGAAGGTCACGGACAGCAACACCTGGGCGCTGTACGGCGAGCCGGTCTAACGGGCCATCCATTTGCCGAGGATGATTGCTTCCTGGAAGAGCGCCATATCCTCATAGGTATATAAAACGGATTCTGCGGAGCGAACCCGCTCCAATGCGGCCTGCTGTTCCGGTGAAAGCATATTTTCCAGTGCCGCCAGTGCAGATTCCCGCTGGGCTGAGGCTTGGCGGTATTCCGGTGTCCACAGATGTTGGGGGATACCGTTCTCCTGTACATAGGTATATAAGCAATCTAGATAGTCGTCCATAGTGATTCTCCTAAAAAATGATTGAAAAGCACGTTTGGGTATGTTTATAATAGCGTGCTCGTTTGTGCTTGTCAATAGAAAAGAGGCCAAATGAAGTTTCATGAAAATTTGCAGTATCTGCGCCAAAAAAAGGGGCTGACGCAGCCACAGGTTGCAGATGGTGCTGGACTGAGTTTGCGTGGCTATCAGAATTATGAGCGGGGATTGCGAGAGCCGCAGTTGACTGCTTTGATCGCCTTGGCCGATTTTTACGATATTTCTTTAGACGAATTAGTCTGCCGGAAGCGGTAGTGCTTTTCGCGGAGTTTCCGCGGGGAATGCACCCCCCATTTTCTTTTCGGTTGCGCCGAAAAGAAAACGGGCCGTGCACGGTCCAAAAGAAAAGGCGCTTTGCGGCCAAATTCCCCCTGTTCGGGGAAATTTGGCCTAAGTACGGGGGCCGTGCGAATCGGGATTGGCAGAAACTTGCCAGGTTTCATCCGGCTGCGCTATATGCCGGCGTTCGGTAGGGCGTTTATGCCGCATTTGCGGCGCGGGTGCTGATTCGGGGTTCTTTTCGCAAGGGCTTCCGCAACAGCCCCGCTGCCGCTACGCTGGCTTTTGTTCCACATCGGCCCGTATCTCCCTCCTTACCCTGGTGCTGAGGGCCGATGTAGGCATCGGCCCCTACGAAGTGGAAAACATCCGTAGGGCGGGCCGCCCCGGCCCGCCGCATTGCACCAGCGCAGAAGGATTGCCCACGCAGCGGCAGCGGGGCTGTTGCGGAAGCCCTTGCGATAAGCACCATAAAATCCGCATCCACGCCGCAAATGCGGCTTAAACGCTGGAAAATCTCCAACGTCCAGCGCAGCCGGATCAAACCCGGCAAGTTTACACCGTTGTAATTCGCACGGCCCCCGCGCTTAGGCCAAATTTCCCCGGACAGGGGAAATTTCTGGCCGCAAAGCGTTTTTTCTCTTGGACCGTGCACGGCCCGTTCTCTTTTTGTCGCGACAAAAAGAGAATGGGGGGTGCATCCCCCGCCCGCAAGGGCGGCCATCCCACCCCCAAAACCGCACATATCCCTACAGATATAAAGATAACGAGGTGACCCCCATGGCGGAACTGACCCCCATGATGAAGCAGTATCTGGAGATCAAGAAGGACAACCCGGATTCCATCCTGTTTTTCCGGCTGGGCGACTTTTATGAGATGTTCGCCGACGACGCCCGCCTGGCGTCCAGGGAGCTGGACCTGACCCTGACCTCCCGCGACCACGGCAAGCACGCCAAGCCCGCCGAGGAGCAGATCCCCATGTGCGGCATCCCCTACCACGCCAGCGAGGCCTATATCGCCCGCCTCATCGCCAAGGGCTACAAGGTCGCCATCTGCGAGCAGATGGAGGATCCCGCCACCGCCAAGGGCTTGGTGAAGCGGGACATCATCCGGGTGGTCACCCCCGGCACCGTCATCGACGCCGCATGTCTCGACGACAAGGCCAGCAACTTCCTCTGCGGCATCTACATAGACGCCCGCTCCGCCGCCGCGGCCTTCTGCGACATCACCACCGGCAAGGCCCACCTGACCGCCTTCGCCGGCAAGGACCGGGTGGAGCACGTCATCAACGAGCTGGGCCGCTTCTCCCCGGCGGAGGCCATTCTGAACGACGGCGCCTATGCCGAAAAGGCCCTGACCGGCGCCCTGACGGAGAAATTCCGCTGCCGGGTGGAAAACGGCGGCGAACGCCGCTTCCTTTTGAACGAGGCGGAAAAGAACATCCGCAAACAGTTCGGCGAGGACGCCCTGAAAAGCCTGCCCGCCGGAAATCCGGCGGCGGCCATGGCTCTGGGCGGCCTTTTGAATTACCTGTACGAGACCCAGAAGACGGACCTTTCTCACATCAACGACCTGGACTACTATGAGCAGGGCCGCTTTATGGAGCTGGACCTGACCGCCCGGCGGAACCTGGAGCTGACCGAGACCCTGCGGAACAAGGAGAAGAAGGGAAGCCTCCTCTGGGTGCTGGACAAGACCAAAACGCCTATGGGCGCCCGGTGCCTGCGGAGCTGGCTGGAGCGGCCCCTGCTGTCCGTCACCGCCATCTGCAGGCGGAATTCCGCCGTGGCGGCGCTGGTGGAGAACACCATCGTCCGGGAGGAACTGATCGCCGCCATGACGGGCCTGGGGGACATGGAGCGGCTCATCGGCCGCATCGTCTACGGCACCGCCGGCGGGCGGGACATGGCGTCCCTCCGGGCGGCCATTGAAAAGCTGCCCGCCGTCAAGGAGCAGCTGACCGCCTTTGCCGACCGCCGCCTCAGCGAACTGACGGCGGAACTGGACACTCTGAACGATATTGGAGAGCGCATCGCCGCCGCCATCTGTGACGAGCCGCCGTTCTCCGTCCGGGAGGGCAACTTCATCCGGGACGGCTTCGACGAGGAGGTGGACCGCCTGCGGCACATCCTCAAGGGCGGCAAGAGCGTCATCGCGGAGATGGAGGCCAGGGAAAAGGAGCGCACCGGCATCCGCACGCTGAAGATCGGCTTCAACAAGGTCTTCGGCTACTACATCGAGGTCAGCAACTCGTTTAAAAACCAGGTGCCCGATACATACATCCGCAAGCAGACCCTGGTCAACGGCGAGCGGTTCATCACCCAGGAGCTGAAGGACCTGGAGCACGAGATCATGACCGCCTCCGAGCGGGTGGTGGCGCTGGAATACGAGCTGTTCACCAAGCTGCGGGAGGAGGTCTCCGCCCAGGCGCAGCGCATTCAAAAGACCGCCGCCGCCGTGGCCGAGACCGACGCGCTGGCGTCCTTTGCCGCCGTGGCGGTGCGGAACAACTACTGCCGCCCCGACGTGGACGAGTCCGGCGTCATTGAAATCCGGGAGGGCCGCCACCCCGTGGTGGAGCGGGTGCTGAAGGACAGCCTGTTCGTCCCCAACGACACCTTCATGGGCGAAAAGGAGGACCGGGTGGCCATCATCACCGGCCCCAACATGGCGGGCAAATCCACCTACATGCGCCAGGTGGCGCTGATCGTTCTGATGGCCCAGATGGGCAGCTTCGTCCCGGCGGCCCACGCCCGCATCGGCGTGGTGGACCGCATCTTCACCCGCATCGGCGCGTCGGACGATCTCAGCGCCGGACAGTCCACCTTTATGGTGGAGATGACGGAGGTCTCCGACATCCTGCACCACGCCACGAAGAACTCCCTGCTGATCCTGGACGAGATCGGCCGGGGCACCTCCACGTTCGACGGCATGTCCATCGCCCGGGCGGTGCTGGAGTACTGCGCGGACCGGAAGCTGCTGGGGGCCAAGACGCTGTTCGCCACCCACTACCACGAGCTGACGGAGCTGGAGAACACCCTCCCCGGCACGGTGAACTACAACATCGCCGTCAGAACAAAGGGGGAGGACATCATCTTCCTGCGGAAGATCGTCCCCGGCGGCGCGGACCGCAGCTACGGCATCGAGGTGGCCAAGCTGGCGGGGCTGCCGGACAAGGTCGTCCAGCGGGCGAAGGCGGTTTTGAAGGAGCTGGAGGCGGAGAACGGCGTGCAGTACGTGGCCGCCCGGAGGGAGACGGAGCAGGTGTCCCTGGACGCCATTGGAGAGGGCGAGGTGCTGGACGCGCTGCGCCGCTGCCAGCCGGACACCCTGACGCCTATCGAGGCCATGAGCTTGCTGTACGAGCTCAAAAAGAAATTGCAGTGAGGCGGAGGGAGTCCATATGGCAAAACGCAAAGCCGCCGCATACATGACGGCGGGGGAGCAGATCGCGGGGGTGGTGTTTTTCGTCATCTACCTGCTGGTGCTGCCCTTTGCCACGGCGCCGCTGTTCCGCCTGGCGGGGAAGCTGCTGGGCGTGACGGTCTCCGGCGCGCTGCAGAACATCATCTACTACTATGTGCTGTTCGCCGTGACGGTCGTTATTTTCCACGGTTTTCTGGCCCGCACCTCCCGCCATCTGGCGGAGAACCTGGGCATCGCCGGCAAGACGCTGGTCATCGGGCTCATCGGCCTGTACGGCCTGAACGAGCTGGTCTACCGCCTGACGAACCTGCTCATGACCAACCACACCAACTTAAACGATACCACCATCTCCGCCCAGATCGACGACGCGCCCCACATGACGCTGCTGATCGTCATCTTCCTGGCGCCCTTTGTGGAGGAGGTGCTGTTCCGGGGGCTGGTGTTCGGCAACCTGAAGCACAAGAGCCGGGGGCTGGCGTATCTGGTGTCCTGCGCGCTGTTCGCCCTGCTGCATGTGTGGCAGTTCGCGGTGGTGAACCAGGACATCACCTATTTCCTGCTGATGGTCCAATATCTGGTGCCGGGGCTGGTGCTGGCCTGGGCCTATGAGCACAGCGGTACACTGTGGACCTCCATCGGTCTCCACGCCGCGGCCAACGCCCTGAGTGTCTGGACGCTGGTGGGCTGAATTTGATTGCAGAGAAGAGACGGATATGAGTTTTTTCGATACACTTTGTGAAATGCTGGTGATCCTGTTTGCCATTGCGGCGGGATATCTGAGCCACCGCCTGGGGTTCTTGGGCGGGGATGTGGACAAACGGGTTTCCAGGCTGATCCTGAATATCACGATGCCCGCCATGATCGTGGCGGCGGTTATTACCGGCGACACCTTGCCCGCCCTGTCCGAGGTGCTGGCGATCCTGGAGGTGGGCGTGGTGTTTTACCTGCTGGAAGCGCTGTTCATGCTGGCGGTGCCCCGGATCTTCGGCGGCACGCCGGGGGAGCGGGGCGTCTGGCGCTATGCCATGATGTTCCCCAACGTGGGCTTCATCGGGTACCCGGTGGCCGTGGCGCTGTTCGGGCAGGAGGCGCTGTTTTTTGCCGTGGTGCTGGCCCTGCCCTTCAATCTGATGTCCTTTACCCTGGGCCCCCTGCTGCTGGTGGGGGCCAAGCGGTTCAAGGTGCGGCAGATGTTCTCGCCCTGCGTGTTGGCGTCGCTGCTGGCGCTGGCCCTGGCCCTCAGCGGCCTGCGGCCGCCGGCGCTGCTGGGAGAGATGCTGGATTTCGTCGGCGGCATCACCGTGCCGCTGTCCCTGCTGCTGGTGGGCTCCCTGCTGGCGGGGCTCCCCGTCGGCGAGGTGTTCGCCTCGCCCAGGCTGTGGCTTTTGTCGGTCCTGCGGCTGCTGGTGATGCCGGTGCTGCTGTCGCTGATCCTGGGCAGGATGGATTTCGGCTACATGGCGGCGGGGGTTGCCGTCTCCCAGATGGCCATGCCCGTGGCGGTCAACGGCTCCATGCTGTGCATGGAATACGGCGGCGACGCTGAGAGCATGGCCCGGATCACCTTTTTGACGACCCTGGCCTCCATCGTCACCATCCCCCTGATGGCGGCGCTGCTGCTGTGAGATCTTTTCGGTAATCGGAGGTGCGCGTTATGCCCCATATCCAACAATTAGCGGCCCACGTGGCGGATCTGATCGCCGCCGGCGAGGTGGTGGAGCGGCCTGCCAGCGTGGTCAAGGAGCTGGTGGAGAACGCCGTGGACGCCGGGGCCACCGCCGTGGTGGTGGAGATCCAGCGGGGCGGCATGGGCCTTATCCGCGTGACGGACGACGGCTGCGGCATCGCGCCGGAGGAACTGCCCACCGCCTTTCTGCGCCACGCCACCAGCAAGCTCCGCACGCCGGAGGACCTGGGGAAGATCGGCACCCTGGGCTTCCGGGGCGAGGCCCTGGCGGCCGTCTCCGCCGTCAGCCGGGTGGACATCCTGACCCGGCAGAAGGGCGCGGGCAGCGGCGCGTCGCTGCACCTGGAGGGCGGCGTTCCGGGGCGGGTGGAGGAGGCCGGCGCGCCGGAGGGCACCACCATTCTGGTCCGGGACCTGTTTTACAACACCCCGGCCCGGCTGAAGTTCATGAAGAAGGACAGCGCCGAGACCGCCGCCGTTGCGGGGCTGATGCAGCACCTGGCCCTGTCCCATCCGGGCATCTCCTTCAAGTTCATCAAGGACGGCGCGGAGACTCTCCACACCCCCGGCGACGGAAAGCCGGACTCCGCCGTTTACGCCGCCCTGGGCCGGGACTTCGCCAGGACCCTGATCCCGGTGGAGGGCCGGGGGGGAGACGTGGCCGTCTCCGGCTTCGTGACCCAGCCGTTGATGGGCCGGGGCTCCCGGTCCATGCAGGTGTTTTTCGTCAACGGGCGGTTCATCAAGTCCCAGCTGCTGACGGCGGCGCTGGAGGAGGGCTACCGCAACCAGATCA
>JAUNGH010000043.1 GCA_030524605.1 Oscillospiraceae bacterium
GTGAAGATTAAAGAACCCCGATATCTTCAATCTTCACTCTCCACTCTTCACTCTTTTTTTGCGTGTGTGACAAAAATTTACCGCCTTTTTTCTCTGTCCTGCCCAAAATGTGGAACCTGCCAAAATTTTTGTTGTATTAGTTGCCGGAACGTTGTATAATTCTTACATTAGGGATTTTGACGAATGTCGAAGAGTCCGGTCACGGCCGTCCTTTCCGGCGGCCGCGTTGACAGCATACTACAAGGAGTGGAACGAACTATGAGCTATTCAGTACAGAACATCCGCAACGTCTGCCTGCTGGGCCACAGCGGCAGCGGTAAGACCGCCCTGGCGGAGAGCCTGCTTTACATGACCGGCGCCATCGACCGGATGGGCCGTGCGGCGGACGGCAACACCGTCTGCGACTACGATCCCGAGGAGACCAAGCGGCAGATCTCCCTCTCCACCGCCGTGGCGCCCCTGGAGTACAAGGGCTGCCGCATCAACGTGCTGGATACCCCGGGCGCGTTCGATTTCTCCGGCGAGGTCATGGAGGCCCTGCGGGCCGCCGACGCCGCCATCATCGTCTGCTCCGCCAAGGACGGCGTGTCCGTGGGCCTGGAGAAGGCTTGGAAGTACTGCGAGGAGCGGAACATGCCCCGCTTCGTCTATATCTCCAAGACCGACGAGGACAACAGCGACTACAATGCCACCTTCGAGTCCCTGCGGGAGCGCTTCGGCAAGAAGATCGCCCCTGTGGTGGTGCCCATCTGGGACGAGCACAAGAAGGTCACCGGCATCATCGACGTGCTGAACAAGCGCGCCTATGAGATGCAGAACCTCAAGCGCGTGGAGATCGAGGTCCCCGCCGACAAGGAGGCCGTCATCACCGAGTTCAACGACGCCCTGAAGGAGTCCGTGGCCGAGACCAGCGAGGAGTTCATGGAGAAGTTCTTCGGCGGCGAGGATTTCACCTACGCCGAGATGATCCAGGGCCTGCGCCAGGGCGTGCGGGAGCTGAGCCTGTTCCCTGTGCTGTGCGGCTCCGCCGTCAACTGCATGGGCAGCCTGATGCTGATGGACAACATCGTGGACCTGCTGCCCAACCCCATGGAGGGCAACTACCACAAGGCCACCAAGTCCGACGGCGAGACCGAGGAGTTCGTGGTGTCCCCCGGCGGCGTGCCCACTGCCTTCGTGTTCAAGACCGTCTCCGACCAGTACGGCAAGTACTCCTTCGTGAAGGTCCTCTCCGGCTCCATCACGCCGGATATGCCCATGGTCAACGCCCGCACCGGCGCCGCTGAAAAGCTGGGCCGCCTGTATGTCATGCGGGGCAAGAAGGCCACCGAGGTCAAGGAGCTGGGCTGCGGCGACATCGGCGCCGTTGCCAAGATGGATAAGGTCAAGACCGGCGACACCCTGTGCGACGCCCGCAAGGTCGTTGCCCTGAAGCAGATCCCCTTCGCGGAGCCCTGCTACTCCGTGGCCATCTCCCCCAAGACCCGCGGCCAGGAGGACAAGGTGGCCCAGGGCCTCAGCCGCCTGAACGAGGAGGATCCCTCCTTCTCCGTGGTCAACAACGCCGAGACTCACCAGATGGTCCTCTCCGGCGCCGGCGACATGCAGATCGACGTGCTGGTGGCCAAGCTCAAGAGCCGCTTCAACGTGGAGACCGAACTGAAGCCCACCCGCGTGCCCTACCGTGAGAAGATCCGCAAGACCGTCCAGAAGCAGGGCCGCCACAAGAAGCAGACCGGCGGCAGCGGCCAGTTCGGCGACGTGTGGATCCGCTTCGAGCCCAACCCCGAGGTGGAGGAGATGGAGTTTGCCGAGGAGGTCTTCGGCGGCTCCGTGCCCAAGAACTTCTTCCCCGCCGTTGAGAAGGGCCTGCGGGAGGCCTGCATCCACGGCCCGCTGGCGGGCTACCCCGTGGTGAACCTGAAGGCTGTGCTGTATGATGGCTCCTACCATCCCGTGGACTCCTCTGAAATCGCCTTCAAGACCGCGGCGCAGCTGGCCTACAAGGCCGCCATGCCCGAGGCCAATCCCGTCCTGCTGGAGCCCATCGGCGAGCTGAAGGTCACCATTCCCGACAGCTATATGGGCGATGTCATGGGCGACATCACCAAGCGCCGGGGCCGCGTCATGGGCATGAACCCCGCCGGCGACGGCGACCAGGTGCTGGAGGCCGAGGTGCCCATGGCCGAGATGGGCAGCTACGCCATCGACCTGCGGTCCATGACCCAGAGCCGCGGAAGCTTCACCTTCCACTTCGTCCGCTATGAGGATTGTCCTCCCGCGGCGCAGGAAAAGGCCATCGCCGAGGCCAAGGCGCTGGAGCAGTAAGAGACATACAAGCACACCGGGGAAGCAATTTCCCCGGTGTGTTTTTGCGGAGTATGGGCCTCTTTTTGAACGATTTGTGAATATGGAGGATTTTTTGAGCGATGTTGCATTAGCAACTAGCAAACATTCGGATATCCTGTTATACTCATATCATCCCAAGGGGAAAGGGATCAGACAAGTCAAATGTTATGATACATAAGGAGGAGTATAAGTATGAAAAAGTGGGTTTGCCAGGTTTGCGGTTATGTTTGGGAAGGCGAGACCCCTCCCGAGAAGTGCCCCCAGTGCGGTGTCCCCGCCTCTAAGTTCACCGAGCAGAAGGGCGAGATGAGCTGGGCTGCCGAGCACGTTCTGGGCGTGGGCAAGTCCTTTGGCGCCGACGTTCCCGAGGAGGTTCAGAAGGAGATCATCGACGGCCTGAACGCCAACTTCATGGGCGAGTGCACCGAGGTCGGCATGTATCTGGCCATGGCCCGTGTGGCCCACCGCGAGGGCTATCCCGAGATCGGCGAGTACTGGCGCCGGGCCGCTCTGGAAGAGGCCGAGCACGCCGCCAAGTTTGCCGAGCTGCTGGGCGACGTTGTGACCGACAGCACCAAGAAGAACCTGGAGATGCGGGTCGAGGCCGAGAACGGCGCTACCCTGGGCAAGTTCGAGCTGGCCAAGCTGGCCAAGAAGTACAATCTGGACGCCATCCACGACACCGTCCACGAGATGGCCCGGGACGAAGCGAGACATGGCAAGGCTTTCGCCGGCCTGCTGAAGCGTTACTTCTAAGCAACATGTCAAAAAGTGGAGAGATCAGTCTCTCCACTTTTTCTATATTGTGTGTTTTAGTGGGGTATAAAAAACTATGTCAAAATTAATTTTTAAAATTCCTGGTGCCCGCGGCAGAGAAATTGCTGTTTTCGATAATAAATGTGTGATTACTACAAATATCACACTGGGCAGCGTTTTAACTAACAATGCTTTAGATGGTGAAAAGACTATCTTTTATATTGACGTTGTCGGAGTCCAATTTAAATTAAGCGGTATGACTTTGGGGTACCTTCAGCTTGAAACGCCTTCTATGCAAATGAATAATCAGAGCAGCAATATGTTCTCTGAAAATACCTTTACGTTTGAAGGAACCAAAGAGATCAATGAACTCATGCTGCAAGTTCGAGATTACATTATTGCTCGAATTGAGGGCTATAAGTATGGAACGATTCACCAAGTGCCTGTTGAAGCGCCGCAATCTCTTCTAAAGCTTTTAGAGAGTATCCCTGCTTTTCAGCCTCAGTCTTCGCCTGCTGACTATGCATCTCTTGCCCCAGGGAGATGGACTTGCCCGTCTTGCGGAGCGGGAAATGCGGATTCAAAAATCAAGTGTTATAAATGCGGAAGAAAGCGAGAAAATTAGAAGCTTTCTGCTGCAAGGCATTCGCCGGCCGGCTGAAGCGCTACTTCGGCTAGTAGTGTTGTACATCAGGGAAAGCGGAGCGAAGGCTCCGCTTTCTTTTTTTCGGGACGGAAGAGGGCGTAAAAAACCGCGAAGGGTCGGAAGCATCCGATCTTTCGCGGTTTTATTTGATCTCCTGCTCCAACGCGTCGAATTCCGGAGTGGAGAAGAACTCGCCCAGAGTGATGTCCAGGCCGTCGCAGAGCTTTTTGATGGTGACGATTGAGACATCTCTCCGACGGGGATCCATCATGCTGTACACAGTCGAGGGCGTGACGCCGGAAAGTGTTGCCAGCTCATTTGTTTTTAAATGCCGTTGTTTACAGAACGCTGCAAAACGGGCTGCTACCGCGTCTTTGACTGCCATATCGTCACCTCAATGACAATATTATCGCCTGATACGCGGATGCGTATACGCACTTGCGTAATTTATAAAAATTTGGTAGAATAAGCGCAAATATATGAGGAGGATATCAATATGAGCGCATGTGGAATCGTGGCCCAGGAGATTGATCCCCGGAAGTTTGAGGGAAAGCTGCTCAGTTTTTTGGGACCTGAGCGGGAGTACGAGCTGCATGAACACTTCCGGCGCATGGTGGACGACGGCGTGGATGAATTTATCATCTCCATAGACGGCGGATACGCCCTGATGATTGCCAGCACGCTGCTGATGTGGAGGATCGCCGAGAATGTGGATGTGAAACTCAGCTGTATGCTGCTGTGGGAGGAGCAGGCGGCGGATTGGCCGGAGCCGGTCCGGAATGTCTTTTTTGCCTTGATGGCGCTTTGCGACCGCGAGATCATGCTGGAGCGCCGCCGCAGCGATGACAATCTGAACCGGCGGGACCGCTTTCTGGCGGAGCACTGCCGGCATCTGTTGGCGGTGTGGGACGGCGGGGCGGGGCCGGTTTGGCGGACCGTGGCCCTGGCCCGGCAGAGCGGGCTGACGGTGTGGGAACAGCCGCTGAAGGAGTGAATGTAGGGGGGATTCTACGCTCCGCAGACAAAATCCGGGTCCGGGGGATGGCCAAATCCGGCGGGATGTGCCATACTGGGGACAGGAAACCGAAAGGAGCGTGGGGTATGGACACCGTGAAGACGGGGACCTATCTGGCGATGCTGCGCAGGGCGCGGGGCGCGACCCAGCAGGAGATTGCCGACCGGCTGGGCGTCTCCAACAAGACTGTCAGCAAATGGGAGTCCGGCGGCGGACTGCCGGACATCACCGTGCTGCCCGCCCTGGCGGAGCTGTACGGCGTCACTGCCGACGACATCCTGGCGGGAGAGACCCTGACGGACCGGCGGCGGAGCGCGCTGGAGAGCGAGACGGCGGCCCAGAGGAAGCGGCTGCTGGCCCGGCTGCGGCTGCGGTTCGATATCTGCCTGATCATCTCCCTGGTGCTGGTGGGGCTGGCCTTCCTGGGGATCGTCTATGTCAGTCCGGCGGCGCTGCCCCTCTCGGTGGGTATATTATGGATAGGCTATATTCTGGTGGTCTACCCCATTTATTACGGCGGCGCGGAGGCGGATGGGGCGCTGTGGCAGAATGTGTACCGGAAGCTGCTGGCAGCGTCGGCGGCACAGTGGTGGATGCTGCTGCGCATGGTCCATTTGGGAAAATTGGACGTGGAGCGGACGGAACTCCTGGCCCAGGCGGGACGGATGACTTTGTATTACGCCTACGATGAGTGGAAGCCCCTGTTGTTTTGTATGGGGCTTCTGGTGCTGTACCTGCTGCTGCGATGGGGGCTGAAGCGCAGCGCGGGGCCGGAGGCGCGGCTCCTGCCGGAGAAATGGCGCCCGTGGCTGGTCCGGCTGGGCCCCTGGATTGTCTGGGCGGTCCTGTTTTTCCTGCTCTGGAAGCTGGCGGATGAGCGGTATGAGCTGGCGCTGGCGCCATGGAAAGCGCGATATGGAACGGACGTGATGCGGGACAGCCGCTTCGAGGGCTGGCCCAAGTTAAAGGCCAGCCGTGACGCGGAGCTGATGCCCTATTTCCGGGCCTGCCAGGCGGTGCTGGCCGCCGGGGGAGCCAGCGGGCTGGGGCTGCTGGGCTGGACGGCCTGGAGCGCCCTCCGGCGGAAAAAACCGCCAAGCCCCCTTGCGGACCCACAGAAATGATGATAAAATTTTCCCTGTAAAAGGGGAGAAGTCTTATGTATCATTATATCTTTTTTGATCTGGACGGCACGCTGACCGACTCCAAGGAGGGCGTGGTCAACAGCGTGCGCTACGCCGCCGAAAAGCTGGGCGGCCCGGTGCCGGACGACACAACGCTGCTGAAATTCATCGGCCCGCCTCTGCAGGACTCCTTTATGGAGTACTGCGGCTACGACCTGGAAAAAGCCCTGGAGGCCATCCGGGTGTTCCGGGAGCGGTATACGCCCATCGGGCAGTTTGAAAACCGGCCCGGCCCCGGACTGGCGGAGCTGTGCCGGCGGCTGAAGGAGCGGGGATATGTGCTGGCTCTGGCCTCCTCCAAGCCGGAGGAGATGTGCGTCGCCATCTGCGGCCGCTTCGGGTTTACGCCGTCTCTGGCGGTGATCACCGGCAGCCCGCCCACAGCGCACTCGACCAAGGCCGACCTGATACGGGAGACCATGCGCCGCATGGCACATACGGAGGCCGACAGGCACACCGTTCTGATGGTGGGGGACCGGAAGTTCGACGTGCTGGGCGCCAGGGCCTGCGGCATCGACTGCGTGGGGGTGGAGTTTTTCGGCTACGCTCCTCCCGGCGAACTGGAGGAAGCCGGCGCCGTGGCGGTGGTGCAGACGGCGGAGGAACTGGAGCAGTTCATTCTGACGCATTGATACTTAAAAAAGCCGTCCCCTTGAAACGGGGCGGCGGGACAGGAAAACATGTGCGAGGGCGAATATCATTTGCCCCCGGGCGGCCGGCAGCCGCCCCTGCGGAACCCGAAAAAAACAGCCGCCCTCAGGGGCGGCTGTTTTGATTCGGCCCTGTGGCCAAAGTCAGTCTGCGGCGGCCTGCTTGGCGGCCTCGGCCTTGACGACCTCCGCCAGGGTGATGCCCTCGCCGGTCAGGTCGGCCTCCATCACCGGATCCACCGGGACCGCCAGATACATGTTGTTGCCGTATGTATAGGCGCCGGTGGTGACGGCGACGACCTGGCCGTAGATATTCAGCAGGGCGCCGCCGCTGCTGCCCTTGGAGATATCGGCGGTGTTCATGACGCAGGGCAGGGCATAGCTGTCCACCTTGCGGTTTGTGGCGCTGATGATGCCGGAGCTGACCGCCAGACCCAGGCCCAGAGGGTTGCCCAGGGTGTATACCTCGTCTCCGGGACGGATGTCGCCGGTGCCTGCCAGTTCCAGATACGCGAAGGCGGAGGTGGTTTTTTTGTCCGTGGAGGTCCGGGAGACCCGGAGGACGGCGATATCGATGTCCGCGTCGTAGTAGACCACCGTCTCCACCGGGTAGACCTCTCCGGTGGAGAGGGTGGCGGTGGCGTAGATGGCGTCCTCGATGGAGTGATAGTTGGTGACGGCCAGGCCGCCGGCGGAGATGAAGAAGCCGCTGGCGTTGGCGGAGGGATCCTTCCCGTCGATCTCCGCCTGCTTTTCATAGGTGTCCAGGCAGAAGACGGCGGCCATGTGGCGGTCCGCCGCCTGCCGGGCGGTCAGGGTCTCGTCCAGCAGTCCCAGGGCGTTGGCGGCGGCCTGGGTGCTGACGCCCCGCTCCACCAGACGCCCGATGACGGTGCCGCTGCCGTCCCGGTAGGAGAAGGTCAGGGCGTCCCGCATGGTTTCAAACACCTCGCCCCGGGTCATGGCGCCGTCGTACGCCCGGGAGAGCAGCCCGATGCGCTGGGCAAAGGCCGCGGCGTCGGACACCGTGAAGTCGCCGGACTTGTCGCTGTAGCCCAGCATCCGCAGCAGCATGGCGCACCAGGCGTTGGCGGTGACGGCGCTGTCGGGGCTGAACCGCGTCAGGGCGGTGCCGGAGACCCAGCCCTGATGGGCGGCGTAGGTCACGGCAGTGTTGGCCCAGGCGGGCACGTCCGTGAAGCCGGAGATCCACAGATCCCCGGCGGCGGCCTGCTCCGCCCCGGCCAGACGGACCAGCAGGACTGCGGCCTGGGCCCGGGTGGCGGGCTTGTCCAGGGCATAGTCGGAAGTGGTGTCCACCAGGTTCAGGGTTGCCAGCGTGTCCGCGGCGCGCAGGGCCTCGCCCTCCAGCGCGGCGGCAGCGGGAACCGCGCCCGCCAGCAGGATCAGGGCGCAGAGAAGCGCGCAGAATTGCTTTTTCATGAATGTGACCATACCTTTCCGCCGCGCATTGGCGCGGCAAGCCGAGTTGTGGAAGGGGAGACGGCGGGCCCGGCCCGCGGCAGCCCCTGAATTTTTGAGCACTGCTATTCTAACACCGCCAAAGCGCATTGACAAGGCCCCGCCGGCTGGACAGCGCCACAAAAATCTGTTACAATCTCCCTGGATACAGAAGACGGAAAGGAAGCGGACATGGCGGAGCGCATCACCGACGATTTGTGGCGGCTGGACATCCCTCTGGTGGGAAACCCGCTGAAAAATCTGAACAGCTACCTCATTCTGGGGAAACGGTGTCTGCTGATCGACACGGGCTTCCGGCAGCCGGCCTGCCGGGAGGCCATGGAGCGCCAGTTGACGGAGATCGGCGTGGACCGGGACCGGCTGGATATCTTCCTGACCCACCTCCACAGCGATCACACGGGTCTTGCCCCGGAGCTGATCCGGCCCGGCTGCCGTATTTTCATCGGCAGGACCGACGGGGCCGGGATGGCGGGCTATCAGGATCCGGCGGTGTGGCGCGCCATGTATGCGGAATACCGGGAGGAGGGCTTTTCCCAAGCGGAGATGGAGGTCCTCTGGAACAGCAATCCGGCCCAAAACGCGGGGCCGCCGCCCTGCGGGGACTATGTGTATCTGGAGGACGGGGATATCCTGACCTATGGCGGCCGCTCCCTGCGGTGCATCCTGACGCCGGGACATACGCCGGGCCATCTCTGCCTGTATGAGCCGGAGCGGGCGTGGCTGTTTTCCGGCGACCACATCCTGTTCCACATCACGCCCAACATCTGCCGCTGGCGCGGCGTGGCCGATTCCCTGGGAGACTATCTGGCCAGCCTGAAGCGGGTGCGGGATTTGCCGGTTTCTCTGCTGCTGCCAGCGCACCGGACGGAGACCGGAACGCTGAGAAAACGGGCGGAGGAGCTGGAGGCCCACCATGGGAGACGCGTGGAAAACGCCTTGGAAACGGTCCGGAAGGAGCCGGGGCTGACCGCTTACGACATTGCGGGCCGCATGGCCTGGAGTATCCGCTGCCGGAACTGGGCGGAGTTCCCGCTGACACAGAAGTTTTTCGCCGTGGGAGAGGCCATGGCCCATCTGGACTATTTGGCGGCCAGGGGGCAGATCCTGCGGCGGAAGGCGGGGGAACATTATCGGTATTTCGCCGCGCCCGGCGACATTTTATAATGTAAAGGAGAAATCCTAAATGGAACTGAAAGAGATTTTGAGCCGGTGCGACCACACCCTGCTGGCCCAGACGGCCACCTGGGCGGAGATCCGCGCCATTTGCGACGACGGCATGAAGTACGGCTGCGCCAGCGTCTGCATCCCGGCCAGCTGCGTGAAGCAGGCGGCGGAATACGCGGCGGGACGGCTGCCCATCTGCACCGTCATCGGCTTCCCCAACGGCTACGACACCACGGCGGCCAAGTGCTTTATGGCCGCCGACGCGGTGGACAACGGCGCGGACGAGGTGGACATGGTCATCAATATCGGCTGGGTGAAGGACCGGCGGTGGGACGACCTGCTCTCCGAGATCAGGGCCGTCAAGGCCGCCTGCAAGGGGAAGCTCCTGAAGGTCATCATCGAGTGCTGCCTCCTGACCGACGAGGAGAAGATCCGGATGTGCGAGATCGTCACCGCCTCCGGCGCGGACTACATCAAGACCTCCACCGGCTTCGGCGGGGGCGGCGCCACCCGGGAGGACGTGGCGCTGTTTGCCAGGCACATCGGGGCTGGTGTCAAGATCAAAGCCGCCGGCGGCATTGCCGACCTGAAGGACGCGGAGGACTTCATCAGCCTGGGGGCCTCCCGGCTGGGCACCAGCCGCATCGTGAAGGCCGTCAAGGCCATGGAGAAGGAATTACAAAACGTATAAACCTGTCGAAAAAATCCCCTCTGTTGCGAAGCTTGACGCAGCAGAGGGGATTTTGGCGTGGTCAGCCCAGGGCATGGCCCGCCAGCAGCGCTGCCAGCAGGGCGGACAGGGCGGCCTGCACGAGCTTGCCCAGCAGGCAGGGCCGCAGGCGGAGGCCGCTGCCCTCCAACACCGCGGCGGTCTGGCACAGGACGGAGAGCCCGCCCCAGCCCGCGCATCCCGCCGCCAGCAGAAAGCCGAACCGGGTGGGCGGCAGCAGGGGCGTCAGGGAGAACAGCTCCAAAACGCCCACCAGCGCCGGCCCCAGCAGCGTCCCGGCCGCGGCCAGCGGCTTTGCCAGCACATAGAAGAACACCACGAAGGCGCAGACGGAGAGCATGCCGCCGGCGGAGTCCCGAACAGCGCCCACAAAGGCCCCGGACAGAGAGACCGCCCGGCAGGGGATATCCCTTGACACCCGGCTTCGGGAAGCGCGTTTGCCGCTTCCCCGGAACAGGAGACCCGTCAGCAGGGCGGAGGCGACGTGGATCAGCCACAGCCACACCCCCGCCCGGACGCTGCCAAACACGCCTGCCCCCAGAACGCTGATGAGAAAGACGGGGTTGGAATTGTTGCAGAAGGTCAGCAGCCGCTCCGCCTCCCCGGCGGTCAGCAGGCCCTCTTTGTACAATCCCGCCGCCGTCTGGGCGCCGATGGGATAGCCGCCGATCAGCCCCAGCAGCAGGGCGCTGCTGGCATGGCCCGGCAGGCGGTAGAGGGGGCCCATCAGGCCGGAGAAGAACGGGGAAAGCCATTCCCCGAACCCCAGGGACACCAGCAGGCTGGACACCGCCAGAAAGGGGAACAGCGCCGGGATCACGGACCCGCCGCACAGGATCAGAGCCTCCGCCGCCGCGGCGCGGATGCGGGCGGCGTCAGCCAGAAACCAGATCAGGACGCCGCACAGAACCAGACAGGCGTCCGTGCGCCAACGTTTTTTCATGCACATCACCCCTGTACCCTATGTCCCACCCCTGGCTTTTATGCTCCGTCAGGTCCCGCCTGCCGGAGAGAGAAGGAGCGGACTTTGCAAATGGGGAGAGGAGGAGCAAAGGGAGAGAGCGGAGCTTTCGCCGACAGGCGGAAGCGGAGGCGAGCGGACTTTGCAGATAGGGGGCCCCAGCAGGTCCCAGCGAAGCGGACCTGATGGGGAGAGGAGGAGCAAAGGGAGAGAGCGGAGCTTTCGCCGACAGGCGGAAGCGGAGGCGAGCGGACTTTGCTCCGACGAAGGACACGCAAGTTTGGCCCATTTCCGTCATAGAGTTGGGACGGGGTGAAGTATATGGAGCGAAATCGCAGAGAAAAAGAGGGCGTCCTCAGCGCCGTGGCAGAGCTGTTCGACCTGCCGGCGGACGTGGTGGCGGGGCTGCCCCGGCTGGAGATGGTGGGCAGCCGCCAGCTCTATCTGGAGCACCACACCGGCATCCTGACCTACAGCCAGGAGCAGATCGACGCCAACACCGCCGCCGGGGTCCTGCGTGTCAGGGGAGAGGGCTTGACACTGCTTGCCATGACGGCGGGAGAGCTGCGCATCGGCGGCAGGATCGGGTCTGTTGCGTGGGTGGGGGTGGCCGGATGCTGACCGGGGCCGTCAACCGCCTGCGGGGACAGGTACGCGTCCGGGCGGAGAGCGCCTTTCCCGAGCGGGTGCTGAACCTGTGCGGCGCCAGGGATCTGGCTTTCTGGGACCTGGAGTGGGAGTCCCCCACCGCCTTCACCTGCCGCCTCTCCCGCCGGGACTGGCACGCCCTCCGGCAGGCGGCGGAGCATCTGGACTGCACGCTGACGGTGGTGGGGCGGGAGGGCGCGCCCTACTTCCTCTTCCGCTTCCGCCACCGGCAGGCGCTGGTGACGGGGCTGGTGGCCTGCCTTCTGGGGCTGTTCCTGGGATCCTTTTTCGTCTGGGATTTTGAAGTGACGGGCAACGAGACGGTTCCCACGGAGCGGATCCTGCGCTCTCTGGAGACATACGGCGTGGGCCTGGGCTCCTTCGGGCTGTCCCTGAACGGGGAGGACATCCGCAACCACGTGCTGCTGGACATCCCGGAGCTGAGTTGGATCACCGTCAACGTCTCCGGCTGCCGGGCCAGCGTGCAGGTGCGGGAGCGGGTGGAGCCGCCGGAGATGATCGACCAGCAGACCCCCGCCAATGTGGTGGCCCGGCGGGCGGGGCTGGTGCTGGAGGTCCAGGCCCTGGACGGCGTGGCCGCCGTGCTGCCCGGCACCTCCGTGGCGAAGGGCCAGCTGCTGATCTCCGGCGTGGAGGACACGGAGACCGTCGGCGCCCGGGTCCTGGCGGGCATGGGAGAGGTCCGGGCCAGGACCTGGTACGCCCTGACCACGGAGATCCCCCTGACCGCGGCGGAAAAGCGGTATACCGGCGAGGAAAAGACGGGGGTCTCCCTGATTTTTGGGACCCGCCGCGTAAAATTCTTTGCAAACGGTAGCATCGAAGGGAGGAAATATGATAAAATAACCAACAGACATCCCCTGACGCTGCTGGACGTGCCGCTGCCGGTCACGGTGGTGACGGAGACGTACCGCTTTTATGAGACCGTCCCGGCGGAGCAGACCGCCGCCCAGGCGGAGCAGGCGGCGGAAGCGGTGCTGACGGAGCGGCTCCACGCCATGGTGGACCCCTGGGGCACGGTCAGTTCCACCCTTTGCACCTCCCGGCGGCGGGGGGATACCCTGACGGTGACGCTGGCGGCGGAGTGTGTGGAGCAGATCGGGGAGCGTGTGCCCATTTTCACGGAAGAATCAGGCGGTGCCTGAGATAATACAGGAGTGAAGCGATTTTGGAACAGAGGATCAGTATCGAGCGGCTGGAACAGGCCGTGAACATCTTCGGCTCGTTTGACGAGAACATCCGCCTGCTGGAGCAGGAGTTCTCCGTCTCCGTTGTGAACCGGGAGGGGGAGCTGCGGGTGACGGGGGAACCGGAGGACACCATGCTGGCCTGCAAGGCCATCCAGGCGCTGCTGACGCTCTCCTCCCGGGGTGAGACCATCGGGGAGCAGAACGTCCGCTACGTCATCGGCCTGGTGCGCGCCGGCAAGGAGGCGCAGATCACCGAGCTGACCGGCGACGTGCTGTGCATCTCCGCCAAGGGCCGTCCCGTGAAGCCCAAGACCATCGGGCAGAAGGAGTATATCAAGTCCGTGCTGAAAAACACGGTGACAATCGGCGTCGGCCCGGCGGGCACCGGCAAGACCTATCTGGCGGTGGCCGCCGCCGTCCAGGCCTTCCGGGACAAGCAGGTCAACCGCATCATCCTGACCCGCCCGGCGGTGGAGGCCGGCGAGCGGCTGGGCTTCCTGCCCGGCGATTTACAGAGCAAGGTGGACCCGTACCTGCGGCCGCTGTACGACGCCCTGTTCGACATGCTGGGGGCGGAGACCTATCAGAAATACCTGGAGCGGGGCAACATCGAGGTGGCGCCCCTGGCCTACATGCGGGGCCGGACCCTGGACGACAGCTTTATCATCCTGGATGAGGCCCAGAACACCAGCCGGGAGCAGATGAAGATGTTCCTGACCCGCCTGGGCTTCGGCTCCAAGATCGTCATCACCGGCGACGTGACCCAGATCGACCTGCCGGACGGCAAG
>JAUNGH010000044.1 GCA_030524605.1 Oscillospiraceae bacterium
GGCAGGGTCCACAGCAGGAGGAACGCCTCCAGGGCCAGGGGGGTCAGCAGGTCGTAGGCCCCCTGGAACACCAGGTAGAAGGCCAGCAGCGTCCCCGCCGCGCTGCCCAGCAGCGACAGCGCCGCCGCCCGGCGGACGGCCTTGCACAGTCTCCGGCTGCCGGCCACCGTCTCGGCATAGGGCAGCAGGCCCTCCCGGAACAGCAGGGCCCGGGGCAGGTCCCGGTCCCGCTCGGCCTCGCTGAGGGCCACCCGAGTGGTCAGGTCCGGGTACTCCACCTTCACCTTTTTGTGGAACTTCCGCCGCAGCAGCGCCGGGGTGATGTTGGGGTCCCGGGACGCCAGAATGGGCGTGATGCGGCTGCGGCGCATCATCCGCAGGGCGAAGTCCACGTTTTCCGAGGGGTTGTACTTCACGGCGAACACCGCGATCAGCTGGCGGTCCACCGCCAGAAAGATACCGGTCTTCAGGTTGATGTCCCCGGGCAGGCGCACCTCCATCTTCCGCATGAAGGACGCAGTGCCCAGCAGCACGGACTCGCCGTGGATGGTGCCGGAGTAACCGCCCTCCTCGTAGAAGCTGAAATCGTCGGCCTTTTCATAGCGCCCCAGTTCGGCCCGGAGCAGTCCGTCGAACAGCCGCTCCAGCCCGCAGGCGGCGCAGCGGGCCATGGTGGCGGCGTAGGACACCGCCTTTTTCAGTTCCTCGCCGTAGACCTTGACGCCGTTGAGCTGGATGGTCCCCGGCGGGAACAGGTCCCCGTCGGACAGGATCATGCACCGGCGGCGGCTGATCTTCTCCGCGCCGGACCAGCCGGCCACGGCGCAGCCCGTCTTCTGCAGGTGCCGGGCAAGGCGGGACCAGGGCAGGCCCCAGCACAGGGGCAGGGAAAACGTGGCCCCCGCCGCCAGGATGGCGGACCAGTTCAGCAGGAAGTCGCTTCCCCGCTCCCGGCCCAGGGAGCTGAGTCCCGCGAATACAAAGGACGCCATCAGCACCACCGGCAGCAGCGCCGTCTGCCACAGCGCGGCGGCGTTGTCCCGCATGGCGGTGGTGTAAAAGCCCGGGACGGAGCCCCGCTGCTTGCAGGCGCCCTTTTCCGTGTCCGTCACCAGATAGGGCGGGTCGTCGTCCATGGCGGCGGCGTGGAACATATCGTACATGCCCCGGCTCTCCCGGCTGACGCCCCACTGGGCAAACACCAGGGCCAGGCACGCCACCGAGGCATAGGGCATGGTGTCGCTCCGCTCCGCCAACAGCAGCCGGGCGGCGCAGTCCGCCGCCGCCGCCAGGGCGGAGAGGGAGATGAGAAGCTCGCCGGTGCACCGCTTCCGGGCCAGCATGGAAATCCCCTTGGCGAACACGGCGCGGCACAGCAGCGCCGTCAGGGCAAGGCACACCAGCAGCAGGATGCTCTGCACCCTGGCGTCCCCGCTCCAGTAGGGCACCGTCAGCCCGTACCGCTCCAGCGCCAGCAGCGCCGTGGGCACCAGGGCGATCAGCAGCGACGGCGCCAGCGCGCCCTTTTGGGCCTTGTACGTCTCCCGCCAGTCCCCTGCCGCGTCCAGCAGGTCCTCCTCCGGGCCGATGGGCTCGATCTCCGGCTCAGGCTCAGGCTCCGGGGCGGGGTAGAGCTCCTCCGTCTCCTCCTCCAGCCGCCGGCGGGAGAACAGCCCGCGCCTGGGCCGCAGGAGCGGCTCGCCGCCCTCCTCCATCACCGCGTCCACGGTGCTGCCCACCACCTCCTCCAGGGAGATGGGCCGGGGTGCCCGGGGCAGCTCCCGCTCCAGCTTCTCCAGGTCCACCGCCTGGGCCAGCAGCTTGTCCCGCGCCTCCTGCCGGGCCAGCTCCGCCTGGGCAGCGGGGTCCGGCGCGGGAGGCTCCGGCTTCCTTTCGGCCGCTCTCCTCTCCGCCTGCTTCGGCGTGGGGGCAGCCTTGGGCGGCTCCTGCTTGGGCGCGGGGGCGCGTTTTGTCTCCAGCTCCCGCTCCACGCCCCGCAGCATCTGCTGCTCCAGGCTCCCGCCATACTCCGCCAGGATCTCCTCCAGGGAGAACTCCCCCTCCGCGGGAGGTACGCCGGTGCTTCCGGTCTCGTATAAATCGTTCTCGTTCTTTGGCGCCATGTCGTTCCTCTTTAAAGCATTCCTTGTTGATCCCAGCCCGGAGCTCCCGGCTTATCCCCGCTGCCGCACCGCCTCGTACAGCAGGATGGCCGCCGCGGCGGAGGCATTCAGGGAGTTCAGCTTTCCCCGCATGGGGATGCTGACCAGAAAATCGCAGTTCTCCGCCGCCAGCCGGGTCATGCCGTCGCCCTCGCTGCCGATGACGATGGCGGCGGGGCCCTTCAGGTCGGCGTCATACAAGGCGGTGGTCCCGTCCGCCGCCGTGCCGAACACCCATACGTCCTGCTTCTTCAGGTCCTTCAGCAGCGCCGGGATGTTGGGCACCCGGGCCACAGGCACATGTGCCACCGCCCCGGCGGAGGTCTTGGCCACCACGGCGGTCAGCCCCGCGCTGCGGCGCTTGGGGATGATGACCCCGTGGGCGCCCGCGCACTCGGCGGTGCGGATGATGGCCCCCAGGTTGTGAGGGTCGGAGATCTCGTCGCAGATCACGAGGAGAGGCTTCTCCCCCCTGTCCGCCGCGGAGCGGAGAATGCTCTCCACGCTGACGTACTCCCGCACCGCCGCCAGGGCGATGACGCCCTGGTGGGCGTGGGTGCGGCTCATGGCGTCCAGCTTCCGCCGATCCGCCTCCACCACCACGACGCCCGCAGCCCTCGCCTTGGAGGCAATGTGCCCCAGGGTCTTGTCGGTCTCCCCCTTCTGAAGGTAAATTTTATCAATGCTCTCTCCCGCCCGCAAGGCCTCGATAACGGCGTTGCGTCCCTCGATGACGCCGTCGGCCTCGGCGGTCAGGCTGTTTTTCCTCTGCTCGTCCATAGCGTTCCCCTCAAATGAAGATTTTGTCGCATTCATGTGGTAGTATACCATAGAACCCGGATACAATAAAGTAGGAATTTACAGAAACTTCATCAAAAATGCCCGCCGTATCCTTGTGGCCCCGCCGCTTTTGTGGTATACTGCGTTATAATTTTGAAGCTCTGTTTTCCCTGAAAGGAGTCCCGATATATGGACCAGAACAACAAGAACAACAAGCCGGGCGGCAATAAAGGCAGCGGCAACTGGCGCGGCGTCGTCCAGCTGGTGTGCTGGGCGCTGGTGCTGACCGCCATCATCGGCTACGCCAGCACCTACATGACCAGCGCCGGACACTCCTCCTCTTCCGTGGAGCTGGAGTACAGCGATTTCCTCGACATGGTGAAAAGCGGCCAGGTGGTATCCGTAGACTTTGACACCGACGAGGCCATCCTCCACATCACCCCTGCCGACGGCTATCTCTACAAAACAGACAACGGCACCTCCTATCTCAAGCGCACGGATGAAAACGGCGATCCGGTCTATTCCGTCACCACGTCGAACGGCGACCGGCTGGCTGACGCCACGCTGGACTTCTTCACCGTCCAGATCGAGTCTAACGACGCCACCGCCGCCCTGCTGGGGGAGTACGGCATCCGCTATAACAAGGACTACCAGCCCCCCACCAGCTTCTTTACGCTGCTGCTCATCAACCTGCTGCCCTTTGTCATCATCATCCTGGTCTTCTCCCTGTTCATGAGCTGGATGGCGAAAAAGGGCGGCATGGGCGGCATCGGCGGCATCGGGGGCGTGGGCAAGGCCAACGCCAAGGTCTATATGGAAAAGCAGACCGGCGTCACCTTTGCGGACGTTGCCGGCCAGGACGAGGCCAAGGAGTCCCTGACGGAGATCATCGACTTTCTCCACAACCCCGGCAAGTACACGGAGATCGGCGCAAAGCTCCCCAAGGGCGCGCTGCTCGTCGGCCCTCCGGGCACCGGCAAGACGCTGCTGGCCAAGGCCGTGGCTGGCGAGGCCAACGTGCCCTTCTTCTCCATCTCCGGCTCCGATTTTGTGGAGATGTTCGTGGGCGTGGGCGCCAGCCGTGTTCGCGACCTTTTTAAAGAGGCGTCCAAGGTGGCCCCCTGCATCGTGTTCATCGACGAGATCGACACCATCGGCAAGTCCCGTGACAACCGCATGGGCGGCAACGACGAGCGGGAGCAGACCTTGAACCAGCTGCTGGCGGAGATGGACGGCTTCGACCCCACCAAGGGCGTCATCCTGCTGGCCGCCACCAACCGGCCCGAGGTGCTGGACCAGGCCCTGCTGCGCCCCGGCCGGTTCGACCGCCGCATCACCATCGACCGGCCCAACTTGGCGGGCCGCATCGCCACCCTTCAGGTCCACACCCGCAACATCAAGCTGGCGGAGGATGTGAACCTGAAAAAGGTGGCCCTGGCCACCGCCGGCTGCGTGGGCGCGGACCTTGCGAACCTTGTCAACGAGGCCGCCCTGCGGGCCGTCCGCAAGGGCCGCAAGCTGGTGAGCCAGGAGGACCTGCTGGCCGCCTTCGAGCTGGTCATCGCCGGCACGGAGAAAAAGGGCAGCGTCCTGACGGAATTTGAGAAAAAGCTGGTGGCCTACCACGAAGTCGGCCACGCCATGGTGGCCTACAAGCAGAAGAACAGCGAGCCGGTGCAGAAGATCACCATCGTCCCCCACACCCAGGGCTCCCTGGGCTACACCCTGCTGATGCCCGAGGAGGACAAGACGGAACTGCGCACCCGGGACGAGCTGATGGCGAAGATCACCGTCTCCATGGGCGGCCGCGCCGCCGAGGAGGTGGTCATGCACACCATGACCAACGGCGCATCCCAGGACATCCAGGACGCCACCAACGTGGCGAGGAACATGGTTGCCATGTTCGGCATGAGCGACGAGTTCGGCATGATGGCCCTGGCCTCCCGCCGGAACCAGTATCTGGACGGCGGCTACGGCATGGACTGCGCCCAGGACACCGCCGCCCGGATGGATCAGGCGGTGAAGGAGATCCTGGACAAGTGCTACAAGGAGGCCGTGTCCATCCTGGAGGCCAGCCGGGAGGATATGGACAAGGTCGTCGCGTACCTTCTAGAAAAGGAGACCATCACCGGCGGCGAGATGGTGGCCATCATCGAGGGCCGGGACCCCGAGCTGGTGGAGAATCCCTATGCCTCCACCCGCCCGGCGGAGAAGGGCTTCCGCCCCTCCGCCCCGGAAACCATCGAGCCTGCGGCCAAAAAGGTGCATATGATCTCCCAGAAGATCGAGGCGCCGGATGAGACCGCCGGGGAACCCGGCCGGGAGAGCGCTCCCGAAACGGACGGCGACCGGCCTCAGGAATAAAACCGCATAAAAAACCGGACGGTATGGAATCCATACCGTCCGGTTTTTATATGTCCCGCGTCTTTTCACGCGCCCAGGTGCTCCCGCTTCAGTCTGCCGTAGGCCCGCCGGAAATACGCGACCTCCGCCGCCGCTGTAATGCCCCAGGAGAAGATGTACAGCAGGTACAGCGACTCAATGGTGCGGAAGTGGGCAAAGACCGTGTACACCCACAGGATGCGGAACACGCAGGACCCCAGCACCACGATGACCATGGGCCCCAGGCTCCTGCCCAGCCCCCGGCTGGCGGCGATGGTGCCGTCCATAAAGGCCGACACGCAGTAGGAAATGCTCATAATGGCGAGCCGCTTCATGCCCGCCTCCACCACGGCGGCCTCCGTGGTGAACAGAGACAAAAACAGCGGCCCGCAGGCAAATAGCCCCAGCCCCATGGCCAGCGCAATGCCGAAGGCGTAGCCCATACTGATGAGATAGCTCTTCCGGATGCGGTCCCACTTCCCCGCGCCGTAGTTCTGGCCGATGAAGCTGCTGCACGCCGTGTAGAACGCCGCCATCACGTCGTAGACCAGGTTGTCCGCGTTGGCCGCGGCGGCGTTGCCCTCCACCATGACGGCGCTGAAGGAATTGACGCCGGTCTGGATGAACAGGTTCGCCAGGGCGAAGATGCCGTGCTGCAATGCCGAGGGGACGCCGATGCTCAAGATCACCCTGCTGCGGTAGCGGTACAGCCGCAGTTCCCGCCGCCGCAGGCCGTAGATCTCGCCGCCCCGGCGGAACAGCGCCGCCAGGATCAATATGGCGGAGAGGTACTGAGAGAGGACGCTGGCCAGGGCCACCCCCGCCACGTCCAGCCCGCACACGATGACGAAGAACAGGTTCAGCACCACGTTCAGCACCCCCGCCGCGGACAGGTAGCGCAGGGGCCTCCGGGTGTCGCCGACGGCGCTGAACACCGCATTGCCGAAGTTGTAGATGCCCAGCGCCGGCATCCCCAGCATGTAAATGCGCAGATACAGCACCGCGCCGCCGATCAGCTCGTCCTTCGTCCGCAGCAGCTCCAGGATGGGCCGCGCGAAAATGACGCCCACCGCCAGCAGCATGAGGCCCGCCAGGGCGCAGATCAGCGCCGAGGCGTGGACGGTCTCCGCCAGCTCCCGTCTGGCCTTTGCGCCGAAGTGGAGGGCCGTCAGCACGTTGACGCCGCTGGACAGGCCGATCAGCAGCCCCGTGAACAGCGACACCAGAATGGTGGTGGACCCCACGGCCCCCAGTGCGCCGGGCCCACCGAACCGGCCCACCACGGCGACATCCGCCATATTGAATAAGACCTGCAATAAATTGGACAGGATCAGCGGGATGCTGAACAGGATAATCTGCTTTGCCAGCGGTCCCTGGGTCAGATCCTGCTTCCCCTGCTTTATGACTGCCATGATGGTTCCCTCTGTCTCTTGATTTTCCCCCGCCGCCGCGCCTTTTCCGGTGCGGAAGCAGCCGACCCCCAGTGTAGCACGGGCGGCGGCTTTGTCAAGAGGGTTTTCCCTCTGCTAACCGCCGGTTGACAAAAAGAAAGCCTCCGGTTGGTGGCGTTTGGGGCGTGTTTCTGGTATACTGGCCCCAGCAACCGGAAAGGAGCATGGCCTATGACCATCGGACAGCACATCGCGCAGGAGCGGAAAAAGCAGGGGCTCTCCCAGGAGGCCCTGGGGGACCGGTTGGGCGTGTCCCGGCAGTCTATCTATAAATGGGAGTCCGGCGCCGCCCTGCCGGAGATCGACAAGCTGGTAGCCCTCAGCCGCCTGTTCAGCGTGTCCGTGGGCTGGCTGCTGGGGGTGGAGGAGCCCCGGTCTGACGGCGGCGCCCCGGAGGATACCGCCCTGGAAGATGGCGAGCTGACAGAGCCGCAACTGAAGATGGTGGAGGAGATCGCGGGGCGCTACATTGCCGCCCAGCCCGCGCCGAAGAAGTCCGCCTGGGACAAGTGGTCCGTCCGCATCCTCTTTGCCATGTGCGGCGCCATGCTGGGCATCCTGATGGGCATCAGCGGGAGCGTGAAGCAGCTGGACAGCAAATACAACGCCCTGCAAAGCTCCGTCAGCAATGTCACTACCTCGGTCAACAGCCAGATCAGCGGCATCTCCCAGCAAGTGGAGAGCATTTTGAAGGCCCAGGGCGGCGTGGCCGCCAGCTATGGGACCGAGCTTGTCTTCACCGACCCGGCAGAGAACACGGCCACCTTTTCCTTCAAGGCCGTGCCCAAGGTCTTTCAGGCGGGGATGCAGGCCTATCTGCTGGTGGAAAACGACGGCGCCAGCAGGACCTACGGCCCCTATGATCCGGCGGGGGAGACCTTTTTCAGCCAGGTGACCCTGGAACTGTCTGACAGCATCAGCCTCTCCATCCTTTTTGACTGCGGCGGCGTCCGCCAGATCCAGCAAATGGATGTCTATGAGGGGCTGTACAGTGAAACACTGCCGGGGATGGATGTCCATGACGACCTGATGTTTGAGCCGGTATCTGAGAACGGCGTACTGGCTCTGGCGAGTGGCCACGGGATGTGCTATGTGTGGATACGCCCTGATGACCGGGCCGGTGCCGCCGCCATAGAGGAGGTTCAGGTGGGCCTGTTCAAAAACCAAAAGCTGGTGACCTGGGCGAGCCCCTGTGAAACGCCCGCCAGCTATCATGTCTCTGAGGACTCTGATTTCTTCCTTCTTCCGGAGATGGAGATCCCCTTGACGGCGGAGGATCTGCTCCCAGTGGCCGCCGTCGTCACCGACGAGTATGGGCGAGTCACGGTAGTGCAGGCCCTTCCCTATTGTATCGACACGGAGGACTGGCAGCTGACGTTTTCATCCTCTTTTCATCTGGATCCCGACCCTACCAACTGGGAATTCGATTGATGGCAAAGAAGCGCCCGGGCAAAAGCCCGGCCGCTTCTTTGCCCTGATCAGTGGGGGGATGCGGGCGGATGTGGGCATCCGTCCCTACGGCTTGCGCTTACCGGCCTAAGCACCGCCCTGCGGGCGTTTGGCCTCCGAAAGGCGGCCTGCGGGCCGCACTGCCTACATCGCCCCGCCCACAGCCTCACGCGCCTCAATCCAGCTCCAACTGCCCCGTATACAGCTGATAATACCGCCCATGCTGCCCGATCAGGTCATCGTGGTCGCCCCGCTCGATGATCTCGCCCTGCTCCAGCACCATGATGGCCTTGGCGTTCCGCACCGTACTCAGCCGGTGGGCGATAACGAACACCGTCCGCCCCGCCATCAGCCGGTCCATGCCTTTTTCGATGATCTTCTCCGTCCGGGTGTCGATGGAGCTGGTGGCCTCGTCCAGAATCAGCACCGGCGGGTTGGCGCAGGCCGCCCGGGCGATGTTCAGAAGCTGCCGCTCGCCCTGGCTCAGGTTGCCGCCGTCGCCGGAGAGTACCGTCTGATACCCCTTGGGCAGGTGCCGGATGAAGGTGTCCGCCCCCGCCAGCTTGGCGGCGGCCTCCACCTCCTCGTCCGTGGCGTCCAGGCGGCCATACCGGATATTGTCCGCCACTGTCCCGGTGAACAGGTGGGTGTCCTGCAGCACCACGCCCAGGGACCGGCGCAGGGAATCCTTTTCGATATCCCGCACGTCGATGCCGTCGTAGGTGATGGCGCCGCTCTGGATCTCATAGAAGCGGTTGATGAGGCTGGTGATGGTGGTCTTGCCCGCGCCGGTGGAGCCGACGAAGGCGATCTTCTGGCCCGGCTTGGCGAACAGGGAGATGTCGTGGAGGATGATCTTCCGGTCGTCGTAGCCGAACACCACGTGGTCGAACCGCACGTCGCCCCGGAGAGGAACCAGCTCGCCGCCAGGCCGCTTCCAGGCCCAGGCGCCGGTGTCATACGCCGCTTCCGTCAGGCTGCCGTCCCGGCCCTCCGTGACCCGGACCAGGGCTACTTTGCCGTCGTCGGTCTCCGGCCGGGCCTCCATGACCTCAAAGACCCGCTCCGCGCCGGCCACAGCGGAGAGGATGGTGTTCACCTGCTGGGAGATCTGGGTAATGGGCTGGCTGACCTGCCGGGTGTACTGCAAAAACGCCGCCAGGCCGCCCAGGTCGCCGCTGCGGATGGCAAGCAGCCCGCCCACGCAGCAGGTGATGGCGTAGTTGATATAGCTGAGGTTGCCCATGGCGGGCATCATCATGCCGGAGTAGATCTGGGCCCGGGTGCCCGCCTGACGGTAGGCCTCGTTCAGGCCGTAAAAGCCCTCCTTGGCGGCGCGCTCGTGGTTGAAGACCTTGATGACCTTCTGGCCCTCGATCATCTCCTCGATATAGCCGTTGACCTCACCCACGGCCTTCTGCTGGGCGGCGAAGTACCGGCGGCTGCGGCCACCGATGACCTTGACCACGCACAGCATCACCGCCAGCATGGCAAAGGTGATGAGGCTCAGCACCGGGCTGAGGACGATCATCATGGCGATGGTGCCCAAAAAGTTCAGCGAGCAGGAGATCAGGCTGCCGAAGCTGTTGTTCAGCGCCTCGGAAACCGTCTCGATGTCGTTGGTGTAGCGGCTCATCAGCTCGCCGTGGGTATGGGTGTCAAAATATTTCAGGGGCAGCTTCTGCATGTGGGCAAACAGATCCTCCCGGATCCTGGCCACGGTGTTCTGGGACACGTGGACCATAATGCGGGCATAGCCGAAGGAGCAGGCCGCGCCGGTGATATACACCGCCGCCATGACGCACAGCATTTTGGCAAGGCCCGGGAAGTCGCCGGGCAGGATATAGTCGTTGATCAGGGGCTTGATGAGGTAAGACCCGCCCACCGTGCAGGCGGAGCTGATGACCAGCAGCACAACCACCGCCGCCAGATGGGCCTTGTACCGGCCCAGATAGCGCATCAGCTTTCCAAGGGTGCCCCGCATGTTCTTCGGCTTGCGGTAGCCGCCCTTCGGGCCGCCGCCGGGGCCGCCGGAACCCACGTTTCTCTTCTCAGCCACCGATGCTCACTCCTTCCTGCTGGGATTGATAGACCTCGCGGTAAATCTCACAGTTCTCCATCAATTCGCTGTGGGTGCCCTGGGCCACGATGCGCCCGCCGTCCATTACCAGAATCAAATCCGCCTCGCAGACGGAGGCCACCCGCTGGGCGATGATGAGCTTGGTGGTGTCCTTCAGCTCATTGGCGAAGGCGCTGCGGATCCTGGCGTCCGTGGCGGTGTCCACCGCGCTGGTGGAGTCGTCCAGAATCAGCACCTTGGGGCGCTTCAAAATGGCCCGGGCAATACACAGCCGCTGCTTCTGTCCGCCGGAGACGTTGACGCCCCCCTGGCCCAGGTCGGTGTCCAGGCCGTCCGGCATCCGCTCCAGAAACTCGTCGGCGCAGGCGGCGCGGCAGGCCGCCCACAACTCCTCCTCCGTGGCGCCGGGGTCGCCCCAGAGGAGATTCTCCCGGATAGTGCCGGAGAACAGGGTGTTCTTCTGCAGGACCACAGACACCGCGTCCCGCAGGTGCTCCATGGTATAGGCTTTAACAGGCCGCCCGCCCACGGAGACGGTGCCCTCCGTGGCCTCGTACAGCCGGGGGATCAGAGACACCAGGGTGGTCTTGGCGCTGCCGGTGCCGCCCAGGATGCCCACCGTCTGGCCGGAACGGATGTGGAGGTCCACATCGTTCAAAATCCACTCCGGGCTGGACGGGTCGTACTTGAAGGACACGTGGTCGAAGTCGATGCTGCCGTCCCTCACGGCGGCGGGAATCTCACGGCCGTCCCCGTCCACGTCGGTCTCCGCCGCGCCGTCGGTGATGGCGGGGGTCTCGTCCAGCACCTCCACGATACGTCTGGCGCAGGCCACGGACCGGGTCAGCATCATGAAGACCATGGACACCATCATCAGGGACATCATGATCTGGGTGATATAGGTGAAATAAGTGATCAGCTTGCCGGTCTCCAGCGTCCCGGCGTAGACCATTTTGCCGCCGAACCACATGACGGCGATGATGGTGCCGTAGACGATGAGCATCATGATGGGCATGTTGATGACCACGGTGCCGAAGGCCCGCTCCGAAATGCCCTTCAGGTCGCGGTTGCGCTTTGCGAACTTCCGTTCCTCGTACTCTTCCCGGACGAAGGACTTCACCACCCGGATGCCCGCCAGGTTCTCCTGCACCACCAGGTTCAGGGCGTCGGTCTTCTCCTGGAGCGTGCGGAACAGGGGGCTGACCCGGGTCAGGATGACCGCCACCACCACGATCAGCAGCGGCAGGGCCACCAGGAACACGTTGCTCAGCTGGTAGCTGATCCGGACGGACAGCACCAGGGCCGAGACCAGCATCACCGGCGACCGCACCAGCAGGCGCATGCCGAACATCAGCGTCATCTGCATGTTGTTCACGTCGTTGGTCAGGCGGGTCACCAGAGACGCGGTGGAAAACTTTTCAATATTGGAAAAGGCGTACTCCTGGATGTGGTCGTACTCCGCCCGCCGGAGATTCGCGCCGAAGCCCTGACCGGCCACGGAGGAACAGACGGCCCCCCCGATGCCGAAGCACAGGGACACCAGGGCCATGACCACCATCAGCGCGCCCTTTTGCAGAATATAGTCCCTGTCGCCGTTTGCAATGCCGATGTCCACGATATCGCTCATCACCAGCGGGATCAGCAGCTCAAAGACGGCCTCCAGGGCGCTGCACGCCACGCCCAGGGCGATCCACCCGGCGTAGGGCCGCATATGGGGCCAGAGTTTTTTCATCATAGCTTGCGATCCTCCTCGAGATTTTGTATGATGCGTTCCAGAAACGACCGGAACAACTGGGTCTCCTCCGGGGAAAAGCCCCGCAGGATGGTATTCTCCACGTCCAGGTACACCTGGTGGAACAGCTCCTGCCGGGCCTCGCCCTTTTCCGTCAGGGTGATGAGCCGCCGCCTTGCGTCACTGCCGCTGACGGTGCGCTTCACCAACCCCCGCTCCTCCAGCCTGTCCAGAATGCCGTTGGCGGTGGAGGGCTTCACCTTTAAAAAACGCGTCACCTCGCACTGGGGCGCCCGCCCCTCGTGGTGGTGAAGATACAGCAGAACATGGGTCTGGGCCGGGGTGATGTCCCAGCCGGACAGCCGCGCGTCCATGCGCTCCCGCGACAGATGGGCGCAGCGCCCCAGGGCGGGACCGAACGCTTGAGGGTGGTCCATGTGCATGCCTCCCTTCCAAAAAATATTTAGTCCGCTAAATGTTAGCGTGCTAAATATTAGCATATCCCCACCGGGATGTCAATACGGAGTATTTTATTATTTTTTGAACGTTTTATGAACAAAAACCGCTAAAATCCGCAGTTTTGTAAACAATTTGTGAAGCCTGCTCCGAAGCCGTTGACTTTCCCGGCTTTCCCCGATATGATAGACCCATCAAGCGGGAAGCTTCATCGACACACCCCTTTTCCCCGCCCCTTACTGTATAACAACCGCAAGGCGGGCGGCCCTTCGGGCCGCCCGCGTTCCTGTTTTGTCCGCCCCAAATTTATCGAAAAACAATAAAAAATCATTGACTTTCAATAATGCTCGTGGTAGGATACTGGCAAAAGGAGGAGATACCCATGGAATCCGCATCCGTACAGAAGATCGCAAACGTTTTGAATACTCTGGTACTGATCGCCTTTGTCTGCAACCTGATCGCCCTCTTTCTCGTTCCCGGCCTGGTTTTCGCGTCGCCCCAGGCGCGGGCGAACCTGCTGTTTCACGTCGCCATCCGCTATTTTCTGCTGGCCTGGACCGGCGTCTGGTGCGACGCCTATCTGGCTGTCCTGACTCTCTTTCTCCTGTTCTCCGGCGTCTGCACCGCTTTCATCCTGTGGCAGGCCCGCCGGGTATTGAAAACCATTCTTCGGGGAGAGCCGTTTTCCATGGAAAATGCCATCTCCTTGCGGCACGCCGCCATCGGCTGCTTTCTGATTGCCGCTGCGGCACTGATCCGGCTGATTTTCAGCATCTGCCTGTATCGGTCCCCACGTCCCCTGGCCACCTACAACGCCCTGTTCGTCCCCATCTTCGCCATGGCGGGGCTGCTGTGCCTGGTCATGTCCGCCCTCTTCCGCCAGGCGGCGGAGCTGAAGGCGGAGAACGACCTGACGATTTGAGGTGGCGCCATGATCGTGGTCAATCTGGATGTGATGATGGCAAAGCGGAAGATGTCCCT
>JAUNGH010000045.1 GCA_030524605.1 Oscillospiraceae bacterium
GAAAAGCAGAGAAACTTCATCGTCTGCATATTTTCTCCAGTATGTTCCATCTACAATTTCTAATAATTGCAACAAGCTGTCAGGAATATCAGGATATAAACCCCGCAATTTTTCTATATTTTCCTTACTTGCGCCATACATTACCTTCTCAAAATCGTTCCATTCCTTTTCACCACCATTTTCATAATAAGCTTTTTTTAATCCATCAATATATTTTTGAGCAATATTCATAATAGAACTCTCCCATTGTTTGTATTAGTGACAGCAAGAATACCATAAACTCTATTTTTCAATTATTAAGTATAACACCTCTTCCCACCGTAAGCAATCAGCGTTCTATGTCCGTTCCGACTATCCAGACTGTCAAGGGACGAGTAGTATTTTTCCGCAAAGGGCGCGAAAAAATCTCCACTCTTAACCCCTTGACTGTCTGGATTTTGCTGCCGCCGCTCCATCGTCGAAAGTGGGAAACAGCGATTTTACAATCCTGCCCCGCTTTTATCCACTCAATTTTACAATAAATTATCTATCCAATGGAAACCGCGATGTGCTATAATCAACCCGGCTGAAACCGGCGGCATATCCATGCTGATATGGTCAGGCCGGTCAGCGAAGGGCAACATGAAAAGAAAACAAGGACAGTTGATATGTTATGAGTCATACTTATCATTTTCAAGTCAATTTAGGCGGGATGCTGGATGTGCTGTCCAACCACCTGTATAAAAGCCCGGATGTATTTCTGCGGGAACTGCTGCAAAACGGCGTGGACGCCGTCACCCTGCGGCAGAAGGAGCAGCCGGGCTGGAATGGCGGCAGGCTCACCATTGCTGTGGAGCCGGGCCGCCGGCTGATTTTCCGGGACAACGGCGCCGGACTGAGCGAGGAGGGCATCCACCGCTTCCTGGCGGTGATCGGCCAGTCCTCCAAAACGGAGCTGGTTAACGGAAAGCTCCCGGAGGACTACATCGGGCGGTTCGGCATCGGCCTTTTGTCCTGCTTCATGGTGTCGGACTCCATCGTGGTCCACACACGGCCCGCCGCCGGCGGCCCGGCCCATGTGTGGACCGGCCTGCCTGACGGCACCTACACCCTGGAGCCGCTGGAGGGCTGCCCGGTGGGGACGGCGGTGATCCTTACGGCCAAGCCCGGGATGGAACACTATTTCCTGAAGGATGAGATCGAGGAGCTGGTGCGCTATTACGGCCTTGCTCTGCCGGTCCCCGTCTATCTGGACGGAAACCCGGAGCGGCTCAACAGCATCCCCGCCGATTTCTCCGGCGTCAGCCGCAGCCAGCTGCTCGCCTTCGGCCAGTGGCTGTTTGACGAGGAGTTTCTGGAGGCCATCCCCATCCAGACTAACCACATCAGCGGCGTGGCCTATGTGCTGTCTTACCCCACCGACCCCTCCGTGAAGCGGGGGCACCGGATCTACCTCAAGCAGATGCTCCTGACCGAGCAGGGAAACACCCTTCTGCCGCCCTGGGCCTTCTTCCTGCGGTGTTTCCTCAACACCCGCTCCCTGCGGCCCACCGCCTCCCGGGAGGACTTTTACGAGGACGAGGAGCTGGCCGCCGCCCGCGGCGAGTTTGCCGCCGCGGTGCGGGACCACCTGGCCCGGCTCTCACAGGACGACCCCGACCGCCTGCGGGGCATCGTCTCCGTCCATGCCCAGGCCATCAAGGCCATGGCCGTTTGGGATGCGGAGCTGTTCGGCCTGTTCATCGACTATCTCCCCTTCGAGACCAGCGAGGGCACCATGACCGGCGCCGCGCTGAAGCGGGCGGGAGAGGCCTTCTGGGTCAACTCCGTCCCCAAGTTCAAGCAGCTCAAACCCATCTTCATGGCCCAGGGGCGGCTGCTGATCTGCACCGGCTATACCAGCGACCAGGAGCTGATCCAGTCCCTGGCCGGGCGGTTTGACCTTCCGATCCAGCCTCTGCACGAGGACAGCATGTTCGAGGTGATGGAGGATGTGACCCTTGCCGAGCAGCGGCGCGCCGATACCCTGCTGCGGGCGGCCGATCAGGCACTACGCCCCTTCGACTGTCAGGCCCAGCTGCGCCGCTTCCTGCCCGCCGACCTGCCCACCCTGTACGCCATGAGCGATGAGGTGCAGTTCCTGCGGCAGCTCCAGTCCGCCCAGGACATGAGCGGCGGCATTTTCTCCAGCGCCCTGTCCTCCATGCTCTCCAGCGTGGAGGAGCGGCCCCTGGCCTCCCTCTATCTGAACCTGAACAGCCCCATTGTCCAGCGGATGGTGACAATGGACTCCCCGGAGCTGCTGTCCGGCATGACGCAGGTGCTGTATGTCCAGGCCCTGCTGGCGGGGGGCCACCCCCTGCGGGGCGGCGAGCTGAAGACCATGAACCGCGCCCTGCTGGAGCTGCTGGAGCATACCACGGGACCGGAGGCCCCTTAATTTGCGGCGGAGCCGTTTGAAAGGGGGCACGGCCATGGGGGCAAAACGTTTTTTCTCTGCGGCAATGGCGGCGGTGATGCCGTCCTGCCGCTTTCCCGACCTGCTTCAGTAGACCGGAAACAGAAAAATCTGCTCCCGGGAAGAGGCTTCAAAAGCCCTTTGGCAGACTGTTATGAAATGGAGGAGTGTGCGTGAATGACCGCTTTGAGATGCTGCGGGAGCTGCACCGCCGTTATCATAATCTGGACTACACGCCCCAGCGGGCGGCGGTGAACCGGGAGTATGTCGCCCTGGCGGACCAGCTGGCCCTGCCCCATGAGCAGGTCTCCGGCCGCTATGATCTGGCCTGGGCCTATGCCATGGGGGACGACCCGGCCAAGGCGCTGCCGGTGTGCGCGGAGTTCTTTGCCCTGCTGGAGCGGTATCCACGGATTCTGGGGGAGGATACCGCGCGCTTTTCCGTCTGCGCCGCCATGATCGCTTTCTATGTGGCCACCTGCCTGTCCCAGATCTCACTGGAGCAGTGTGCCGCCCTGTTGGAGCAATTCCGCCGGCAGGTGCGGAAATTTGGCCTGGGGGAGCGGCTGTGGCAGATGCATGCCTGTCATTTCCGCCTGATGACCGGGGACAAGGCGGGAGCTTCGGAGCACCTGGCCCGGTTTTACGCCGCACCCCGGGACCAGATCTCCGACTGCGCCGCCTGTGAGGCCGGTAACGCCGCCGAGTTTCTCCTGAAGCTGGGGCGGCGGGAGGAGGCCATGGAGCTGGTCCGGCCGGTTCTGGAGCGGCGGCTGACCTGCGAACAGCAGCCGTGGAGTGTTTTAAGCGTCCTGATCCACGACGCCCTGGACCGGGGAGAGTTGGAGACTGCGAGAGGCTATGGCCGCAGGCTGACGCTCCGCCGCCTCCAGGGGCCCGGCGATCTGCCATGGGCCGGGGCAATGATGCGGCTGGAGGCCGTGGACGGCGGCGGGCGGTGGTCGGACCCCGGAAAGCTGGCAAGGTGCCTGACCTATGCCATGGACTTGTGGGACCAGACCTTGCTCTTCCGCCTGTATCTGGGCGCGGCGGCCTACTGCGGATGCCTGGGCCGGAAGCGGGGAGAGATCCGTCTGACGCTGCCCCCCAAATTCCCTGTTTATTATCATATTGCGCTGGACAGCGGAGAACTGGGGCCGATACCTGCGTCGAGATCCTTTGCCGCCTGTTTTAACCGCACAAAAAGAGCGCCGGGCCGTCAATGGCCCGGCGCTCTTTTTGTCAGAACTTCGTGTAAAATATCAGGTTGACGCAGAGAAAGGTGAGGAGGACTCCGGAGATTCAGGTCGCCTCTTTTGAACACATCCCGAGGTGATCGCCCCCATGGGGCACACCTTCTTGCACAGGCCGCAGCGGATACACTCCGGATGGTTGGCGTTTCGCACCGGGTCCACCCCCATTTTGCACGACTTGGAGCAGACCCCGCAGTGAACGCATTTGTGTTCGTCCACGCGGTACTTGAATACAGAGATGGGGTTAAACACCGAGTAGATGGCCCCCAGGGGGCAGCAGGATGGTGGCGACGAGCAGGACATTTTTCCAGGCGTACAGCCAGCCCAAAACGCTGTGCATGGATTTGTTCATCAGCACCAGGGGAATCCCGCCCTCCAGCGTCCCCACCGGACAGATCAGCTTGCAGAAGTAGGGCGCGCCCTGGCCCATGACGTCCACCAGGAACATGGGCAGCAGGATGACGAAAACCACCAGGATCACATACTTCAGCTTGCGCAGCAGCTTGTCGCCCCGGAACGTCTGGATCTTCTTCGGAAAAGGGATTTTGTGCAGCAGGTCCTGGATCAGCCCGAAAGGACACAGCCAGCCGCAGACGAACCGGCCTACCAGCGCCCCGACGAAGACCAGGAACCCGGCCGCATAGAAGGCGAATTTGAAGTTCCAGCTCCCAATGACCGCCTGGAGGGAGCCGATGGGGCAGGAGCCCACCGCACCGGGGCAGGAATAGCAGTTCATTCCCGGCACGCACAGCTTTTTCAGGTCCCCCTTGTAGATCTTCCCCTGGACAAAGCCGATGAGATAGCTGTTGGTCAGCAGCGCCCAAAGGGCCTGGACCCCGTGACGGGGCCATTCATTTGTTTTCCTCTTAGCCAATTCCAATACACTCCAGACAGATATTGATGGCCTTGGTAAAGACCGTGGACACCTCTCCCCGATAGGCGCCGTACCCCATCATGACAAGGCCCAGGACCGCCGCAGCCACGCCGGTCCAGCGGGAGGCAAGCAGACGGCGCATCAGGCGCCCTCCTTCACATTGGCCAGCTCTTTCTCCACGATGGACGTCCAGTATGCCAGATCGCCGCTTCCGCTGTAGGTCTCGCCCACGATGTTGCCGTCCTTGTCCACGAAGAAGGTCTCCGGGACGGCCTGGATGCCAGTGAGCCTGCCGTTGAAATAGGTGCTGTCGGGCAGCAGAACGGGATAGGTGACGCCGGTGCGCTCCACCAGGGTCTGCGCCCGCTCCAGATCCTCCTGGGGGGCCTCGCCCTTCTCGTTGAGTACATCCAGCACCACGCCGACGACGCCCACGCCCTGGTCCTTCATCTGCTGGTACAGCTCCTCCAGTTCGGGCATCTCCGCCACACAGGGGGAGCACCAGGTGGTAAAGATGTTCACCAGCGTCAGGTCATAGTCCTGGAACATATCCTGGGTATATGCGGTGCCATACACATCCTGCGTGCTGAACTCGCCCACAGAGGTTCCGGAGAAGCTGGACTCCGGCGCATCAGCGGAGGTGTCAATGTCTGCCATCTCCGTGATAGTCACCTGGGTCTTGCGGATCTCCCCGGTCAGGGCCTCCTCCGCCTGGGAGTTGGTGCTGAGGTAATACACATAGTTCCCGTCGGCGCTGCGGCCCACTTCCTGATGCTCGTCGCAGCCGGTCAGCGCATCCAGCTGATCCGCCAGTTCCGCCTGATAGACGCCCAGAACGCCGGCGCACTCCATGTTGTCCAGAGTGACGCCGTCTTCTCCCATCTCACTTGGCATCCGATACCAGCCAACGACGCCGTACCGGAGGGTGACGCCGTCCTCCGCGACGTCCGCGTTATTGATCATGAGCACATCCGCGCTCATCCGCTGCGCCAGACCGTCTGACACAGCGGCGGTCAGGCCCAGAATGGGAAAATCATAAGTATTGGAAGAGGCCTGGTCACTGCTGACCTGATTCTGCCCGGCATCATCCGACGTGGAGGGGGCCGTCTCCTTGGGAGAACAGGCGGTGAGGATGGAAATGGACAGGGCGCCGGCCAGCAGGACCGCGCCGAAACGTTTTTTCTGATAGGTCATGGGAAAAACACTCCTTTGTTGTTGGTAGGACTATCTTACCATACCGGAGTTAAAATCTTTGTTAAGACGCCCGCAAAATACAGGCTGTTTATAAAAAATTTACGGATTGTGTGATATACTGATGAAAAAGGAGCGTGATCAACGATGCGCTTATTGGTGGTGGAAGACGAGTTGGCTCTGTGCCAATCTATCGCGGAGGGCCTTCGGCTGGACGGATACGAGGTGGATACCTGCTGCGACGGGCAGGAGGCGCTGGAGTTGTGCCGTGTGGAGCGGTTCGCCCTGATCCTGCTGGACCTGAGCCTGCCGGGTCTGGATGGGATGGAGGTGCTGCGCCGCCTGCGGATAGAAGATGCCGAAACCCCGGTTCTGATCCTCTCCGCCAGGGGACAGCTGCAGGATAAGGTGGCCGGGCTGGACGCCGGAGCGAATGACTATCTGACGAAGCCCTTCCATTTTGAAGAGCTGGAGGCCCGCGTCCGCAGTCTGACCCGGCGGAAATTCGTGCAGGAGGATGTGTGCCTTCTGTGCGGCGAGGTATCCTTTGATACAAGAGCCCGGGTGGCCTATGCAAAGGGACAGGCAATAGCTTTGACACGCAAGGAGTCTGCCCTGTTGGAGTACCTTCTTTTGCATCAGGGCAGGGTTATCAGCCAGGAGGAGATGATGGAGCGGTTGTGGGACAGCAGCGTGAACAGCTTCAGCAACTCCATCCGGGTCCATATTTCATCCCTGCGGAAAAAGCTCCGCGCCGTCCTGGGCTATGACCCCATTCAGAACAAGGTGGGCCAGGGCTATTTGATCGGAGGTGGCCCCGCATGAAAAAACTGACTTTGAGATGGCGTCTGACCCTGATGACGGCGGCGCTGATGGCGGCGGCCTGTTTGCTGCTGAACCTGTTTATCGGCTGCTCCGCAGTCATGAGCATCCAAAAAATCGAGAATTATGTGGTCGAGATCTCGCCCGTCGGCCAGGAGGCCTTTCAGCTGGATATCGGCGTTTTCTACCCGGATCTGCAGGCGCAGCTCCAGAAAACGATCAGCAGCTTCTGGGTACAAAGTATTTTTACCACGCTGGCGGTCATTCTGTTGAGCAGCGCTCTCACCTGGTTTCTGACGGGCCGTGGACTGGCGCCTATCAAAAAATTCTGCGCAAAAATGGAAACCGTTCAGGCACAGAATCTCTCGGAGCCGCTGGAAGTCCCAGCCGTCAAAGATGAGGTTGCCCAGATGACTTTGTCCTTTAACAAAATGCTGGTCCGTTTGGACCGCGCCTTCACCATCCAGCGGCAGTTTGCCGCCAACGCCGCCCATGAGCTGCGCACGCCGCTGGCCGTGGTCCGGACAGAACTGGATGTACTGCAAAAGAAAACTGCCCCAACGGCGGGAGAGTATGCCAAAACGCTCCAAAGCGTGTCTGAGCAGGCGGAGCGGTTGTCCCGGGTGGTGGAGGTTTTGCTGGAGATGACCGGACTGGAGACGGTAGAACGCCGTGACCGCATCTCCCTCTCCGCCCTGACGGAGGAGGTGCTCTGCGATCTGGCCCAGGTGGCGGAGGAAAAAGAGGTGACGCTGATCCAGGAGGCGGGAGACGCGGAACTGACCGGAAGCGACACCCTGCTGTACCGGGCGGTCTATAACCTGGTGGAAAACGCCGTCAAGTACAACCGCCCGGGAGGAAGCGTGCGGGTAGAGATTCAACGCGCTGGCGATATGGCTCTTTTGCAGGTCACGGACACCGGCATCGGCATCCCCAGGGAGTGCTGGGAGGAGGTTTTCGAGCCATTTGTCCGGGTGGACAAGTCCCGGAGCCGCTCCATGGGCGGCGCGGGGCTTGGGCTGGCGCTGGTCCGGGAGATTGCGGAGCAGCACGGCGGCAGCGTCAAAGTCGTCCGCAGTTCTGACCGGGGGACGGAAATCCTGTTGTCACTGTCTGCTTTTGAACTGTGACGAAGTTCTATGTCTCTTCTGGTCCAAGCCATGTTTGAGGCAATTTATTTTGCGACGCACTCCGAATCACATCCGCCGGAAGGCTGGCTTGACGCTGCATCAGCTTGTTAAAAGCCGGATGCCGGTCATGATCTGCGGGTCATCCGCTATGATGACGCCGACCGGCTCTGCACGTTGATCTATGCGGATTTCACTTCTTTTTTGGAGGGGCGGTGCGTACCACGGCAGCGGGCCGGGCTGAGAGAGTATCTGGAGTCCATTGGAGTTTCCGAGTATGACCCGCTGGAGATCATACAAAAGACTGCCGGACGGATGGCGGAAGATCAGCAGTGGATCGAAATGGAGAGATTAAAATGACGGTTCATTCTGTGGCAGATGAAAAGATTGCGGAAACTTCATCCAAGGGAAATCAGGAGAAGTGGCAGGAGGGCGGCCGCTGGTATAAGCTTGACCGGTTCGGATATGAGGCGCTGGCTGAAACGGTGATCTCCAGTTTGCTGGAGCGAAGCAATATCGAGCGCGATACCCTCTTCCGCTTTACCCGCTATCGTATGGAACGGATGAATGTCTGCGGCCGGGATCGCACCGGCTACAGCAGCGCAAACTTTCTGAAGCCCGGGCAGTCCATTATTACGTTGAGCCACCTGCTGAAACGGCAGGAGCATGGCCTTTGGCCGATCTCCTCGCCCGGTTTTCCAGCGACAAAAAGAGGATCGCCTACCTGGCTGACGCCACGGCGGAATACACCGGGTTGAGGGAGTTTCCCCAATATCTTACACTGCTTTTTGAGGTGGACGCGCTGTTTTTGAATGTGACCGCCACCTGAACAACATCGCGGTACTGGAGCAGGGCGGGGTATATGACTACTGCCCGATTTTTGATAATGGGGCCGGGCTGCTGTCCAATGTGCAGATGGCCCCTATGGACATTCCCCCAAAGACGCTGATACCAGCATAAAGAGCCCGGCCCTTCAACACCAGCTTCAACCGCCAGATGAACGCCGCAAGAAGCCTCTACGGCCCGCAGCTGCAAATCCCGAAATTCAGAAGAGCGGAGATCACCTCGTTTTTAGCCCCGTTCCTGCTGTTTTACCCCGCGCGGGATCAGGGGATCATCTCGGACCGCATATGCGAGACGATTCTCACCCGGCAGAGATCGATGTAAGGACAGGCACCGTCACTCGTGATGACCGCCGCTTGATATCCGGCATGGTTTCCTGCAGCTTTCTTTCACGAGCAAGAGCGGCAGCGATGGTTGGCGGTGCCTTCTGTTATTCTTTCGATTCTATTCCCTCAAAATAGCAGGCCGCAAACTCCCGGACAGCGGGGATCAGGGGCTTGATCTCCAGCCCTGTGGTATTGATGCACAGGTGATACGCGGCCTTATCGCCCCACTTGCTCCCGCCAATCAGTTCCCGGTACCGGGCGCGCCCGCTGTCGATCTGGGCCATCCGACGCTTCAGTTCCTTGTCGGTAAAGTGCTCGCCCGCTTCCTCCCGTGCCCGGCACCGACGCACCTTGCTCTCCAGGCTGGCGTACACAAAGAGATTCAGGGGGTGGTATTCCCGCAGGATACAGTCCGCGCAGCGGCCCACGATCACGCAGTCGCTCTTTCCGGCCAGCTCATGAAGCAGCCTGCTCTGCTCATGCAGCACCTTGATGTGCTGGCCGGAAAATGCCGGCACCACGGTCAGCGTGCGCGCGTAGGTAATGGGGTAATACATCGGCACACCGCGTTCCGACACCTGTTCAATATAACTCTCCGCAAGTCCGCTTTTTTCGGCAACCGCAGTGATGATCTCCCGGTCATAGTAGGCAATGCCAAGGGCGTCCGCCAGGCGCTTTCCCAGTTCCCGGCCGCCACTGCCAAATTCCCTGCTGACTGTAATGATCTTTCTCATCATAAAATCCTCCTGATCTGATCAAAGATAATGGTATCGGTTCCGGTATCTGAAGATGCAGAACACCGTCACCAGAAGGGACAAAAGCTCCGCGGCGACGACGGAGAGCCAGATACCGTCGATTTCCCAGAAAACGGGCAGGATCAGCACACAGCCAATCTGGAACACCAATGTACGCAAGAACGAGATGGCCGCCGACACAGGGCCGTTGTTCAAGGCGGTGAAAAAGGCCGAACCGTAGATGTTGAACCCGCAGAACAGGAACATGATGGAATAGATCCGAAACGCCTGGTATGTCAAAGCCAGCAGCTCGCTGTCATACCCGACAAACACCCGGGAGAGGGGAAGGGCCAGCACTTCGGCCAGTCCTGTCAAAACCACGGACAGAACGCCAATGATGCATACGCTTTTTTTCAGCAGGCTTTTCAGCTCCCCGTGCTGTTCCGCTCCGTAGTGGAAGCTGATGATGGGGGCGGAGCCGGTGGAGTAGCCCAGAAAAGCGGATGTAAAGATGAAGTTGCAGTACATGATCACGCCATAGGCGGAGACGCCGTTCTCCCCGGCCAGCCGCATCAGCTGGTAGTTGAACAGGATGTTGACGATATTGGAGGAGATGTTGGACATCAGCTCCGAGGAGCCGTTGGTACAGGTCTGCCACAGGGCCTTTCCGTCCAGCCTGGTCTTACCCAGCCGCAGCCGGCTGGTGTTGGGCATCAGGAAATAGATCAGCGGAATCCCGCCGCCGATGGCCTGGCTGATGGCTGTGGCCAGTGCGGCTCCTGCAACGCCCCAGTGGAACACCGCCATGAACAGCGCATCCAGCACCATGTTCGCAACACCGGCGGCCACCGTCACGGCAAGGCCCAGCCTGGGCTTTTCCGCCGCGACCAGGAAGCTCTGGAAAAGGTATTGGAGCATAAAGAGAGGCAGCGCGCACAGGTAGATCCTGCCGTACAGGACACAGATTTCAACCATATCCCCCTGGGCGCCCAGAAGAACCGCCACCTGGGGCACAAAAATTACGCCGATAACGCAGATGACCGTGCCGACGACCGCCGTCACATATACCATCAGAGAAAAGAGGCTGTTCGCCTTTTCCCGGTTCCCTTCGCCCATCGTCTTGGAGACCAGTGCGCTGCCGCCGGCCCCCACCATGAACCCCAGGGCGGAGAGGATGGTGGGGAAGGGCAGGATCAGGTTGACGGCGGCAAAGGCTGTCTTCCCCACCAGATTGGAGACGAACAGCCCGTCCACGATCCCGTAAAGGGACGTGAACACCATCATGACCACAGTCGGCATGGTAAACTGCAGCAGTTTTTTGTAAGTGAAATGTTCTGATAATTTGATCTTCATAAGTCCTTCCAACTCTTTCGTGTATTTATAGGAAATGCGCCCGGTTATTCTGACATAACCGAGCGCACTCGACATCTTCTCGACGCCGCGGCTGCGGCCGCGCGTCCTCCGATGAAGTCTATTGTTGTTTTTGGGAAAGCTCCCCGCCGTGGGCATCCGGCGTTTTCCGGTGTGCCAGCCGCCCGCAGACCTTGCGGGCAAAGAAAGCCGGGCAAAGGAGCCTTTCCTGGCAATCCGTGCCGCGCTTCGCGCATCATGGAGAACAGCCGCTCGCTTTCCGCTTTTACGGTAAATTGTCCAGCCAGTTTTTGAACTCGTCCCGATATTGCTGAGTAAGCCGCAGATATTCCCGCCGCTCCTCCTCCGACCACAGCGCCAAGATCGCGTTCTCCGCCTCAATGATGGGGCGGATCTTCTCTGCCACAACACGTTCTCCCGCTTCCGTCAGACAGACGATGGTGTTCCGGCCCGCGCCCGGCACCAGGACGATGACGCCGTCCCGCTCCAGCTTTCGGATGGCGGAATTGATGGTCTGGCGGCTGACGCCGGTGAGCCGGCACACCTCGCTCTGGGGACAGCGGCCTTTGTTTTCGCAGACGGCATAGAGGATGTTCAGCGTACTGTCGGAAAGCCCCAGCTTCACCGCCGCCTCGTGATAGAGGGCCGAAATCTCACTGGAGAGGTAATTATATCGCTTCCACGCGTCCTTTGCGTGCTCCATACATCATCATCCTTCCATGTCCGAAAACGGACAAACCATATTATATCCGATTTCGGATATATGTCAAGAGGGTAATGCTAAAATTTCTATATTTCAGAAAGAAAGACAGAGGGGGATATTTTTCTTGCAGCAACATGTATTGTCCATACCGCTATGATCTGCTTGATATCTGAATAGCAAATTCTGAGAAGTGCTTAAAACCCTTGCGGCATTGTCAAATGACAGATTTGATTTTGCTTGCGGATCGACCTCGCATATGGTCTGTCGCGCGCCCTTAAACAGCAGCGGGGCAGCCGGCGTTGAGCCGGCTGCCCCCCAGCCCGTGTGGGCAGGATGCAGTATATATCGTTTCAGTTTTCCCGCTTTTTCTGCTCCCGGTTATCTGTAATGTAATAGTCGCGGTACGGCCCGTCGGACGCAATGGTCTGCTGCCGGTGCAGGACGCCGTGCTGAAGGCCGATCATCACATTGTCCAGCTCACACAGCAGGGGCATCAATTCCTCCACACCGAGTTTTTTGCAATAGGCGCAGATGGGGCAGCGGGTGATACGGTAATAGCAGGCTCCCTCATAGGGCTTGCCTGTAAAATCCACTTGAAAGGAGTTCGGATACTGCCGTTCACGCTCCGGTGCGTACCACTTTACATACCTCAAAATATTCTTTTGATTGGCTGGCTTGCCTTTGGGGATATTCAGATCCACCATGGAGAAATAGAACTTCACATGGTTAAGCTGTGCCGCATCATCTTCTGGACGATCTCAGGCGCGATTTTTTTGCCGCTTGCTATGTACGGGGACACGGAGGCGAGGGCAAACAACTCGTTATAAGCCATGGGATTGTCGTCCCCGATGTCGTCAACATCTGTCACCAGTCTTTTATACAATCGGAGGGCCTTTTTCATTGTATCCCCGGCAAACTCTTTTCCATAGTGCTCGGACAGGACCGCTCGCATTGTTCCGCGAAACAGGATAAAGTAAAAGCCGCTGTATTTCATAGGCTCATTTCCTGCACGGTTAGCTGCCGCTAATCCTTTGCCTGCATTATCATACATGGATGTCTGCATTTCAAGAGACTCGTGCTGCGCAGATCACAGCGGGCTTGTTCATCCTGGGCACTGACAGGATCGGTTGTTTTGGCTATTGATTGGCAGATAAAATCCGGGCCGGAGTCTTCTCGCTGATTGAAAAATCTTTCAGCATCATGGCCTTTATTTCCTGATCGCTCTTTCCATGCGCCCTCAAAATTTGGATGGACTTTTCGACAATGCCCTCCCGGAGTACATCTCTCAATCCGTCATGCTCCATGTCTATTTTCCCTCCTCCGAATCTGATGAATCCCTGTTGGCCTTTTTCCCTATATCGAATGGGCCCTGAGGAAAATCTCCCATTGGGAAAAACTTTTTAATCAGCTTGATGATCCCCACGGTTCCAAAAAGGGCGCAAACCATAGTAACCGCAACCATTCCCAGCTGCGCCAGATGGTGCAATAAGAAACTCATTCTACGCTCCCTTCTGAACGTTCCGCTTATGCCTTCCCACAATATTACTGTGACCCTTACGATCTACTGGATAAAATTGAGCAGGAATTTTTAGATGAACTGCCGTGCAATGTGGGACAATCCATCCCGAATGGCTTTAAGGAGATTTTCACGTATATGCTGGTCAGCATCAAGGCGGATGGAGAAGTAT
>JAUNGH010000302.1 GCA_030524605.1 Oscillospiraceae bacterium
GGATATTTGGAAAGTAGGTGCCTTCGTGGCAAAGACCATTGCAATTGTCAATCAAAAGGGCGGCGTCGGCAAAACGACCACCTGTGTCAATCTCTCCGCCGCCTTGACGGAGGCCGGACAGCGCGTTCTGCTGTGCGACTTCGATCCCCAGGCCAACTCCACCTCCGGCATGGGCGTGGACAAGACCGTATCCAAGGGGATCTATGAGACCCTTATTGAGGATGTTCCCACCGCCGGCGCCGTGGTACATACCCGCTTCGGCGATGTGCTGCCCTCCAACAAGGCGCTGGCCGGGGCCGGTATCGAACTGATCGGTATGGACCGGCGGGAATTTCTGCTGCGGGACGCTCTGGAGCAGGTGAATGACCGTTACGATTTCATTTTTATCGACTGTCCGCCGTCCCTGGAGCTGCTGACCCTCAACGCCCTTTGTGCCGCCGACAGTATTTTGGTGCCGGTGCAGGGGGAATACTATGCCCTGGAGGGGCTTTCCGACCTGATGAACACCGTCCGCATCGTCCGCCGTTCCCTGAATCCCGGACTGGAGCTGGAGGGCGTTCTGCTGACCATGTTTGACGGGCGGACCAACCTGGCTCTCCAGGTGGCGGAGGAAGTGAAGCACTACTTCCCCGGCAAAGTTTACGCCACTGTCATTCCCCGAAACGTCCGGCTCTCCGAGGCTCCCAGCCACGGAAAGCCCATCACCGCCTACGACCGCACCTCCCGGGGCGCCGAGGCGTATACCGCCTTTGCGGCGGAGTTTTTAAAGAAGCAATCCGTCTGAATTTTTTTGAAAGGAGCATCTGTCCATGGCATCCAAAAAGCCCTCCGGCCTGGGCCGGGGCCTGGGCGCTTTACTGGGCGACGACGCGCTGAAAAGCGAGAGCGCAGGCGCGCTGTCTCTGCCGATCGCCAGCGTGGAGAGCAATTCCGCCCAGCCCCGCAAGAGCTTTGACGAAGCGGCGCTGGCACAGCTGGCAGACTCCATCCGCCAGCACGGCATTATCCAGCCCCTCACCGTGCGGAAGCTGGCCTCGGGCTATTACCAGATCATTGCCGGAGAGCGCCGCTGGCGCGCCGCCCGTCTGGCGGGACTGAAGGAAGTCCCCGCCCTGGTCATTGAGGCCGACGACCGCAAGGCCGCAGAACTGGCCATGATCGAAAACCTCCAGCGGGAGGACCTGAACCCCATTGAAGAAGCCGCCGGTTATCAGACGCTGATCCAGCAGTACCACATGACCCAGGAGGAGGCCGCCGCCCGGGTGGGCAAATCCCGCAGCGCGGTGGCAAATACCCTGCGGCTGCTGGACCTGTGCCCCGCCGTGCAGAAGCAGATCAAGGCCGGGGAGCTGTCCGCCGGTCACGCCCGCACTCTGGTACCCCTCTCCCCCGCCCTCCAGGCCCGGGCGGCGGACGCCATCATCCAGGGCGGCCTCTCCGTCCGGCAGGCCGAGGCCCTGGCAAAGCGGCTGGCCGCCGAGAAAAAGCCCGAGAAGAAGGCGGATCTCAATCAGGTGGATTACGCCGCCGAGGCGCAGAAAGAGCTGTCCTCCAAGCTGGGCCGCGGCGTGAAGATCGTCACCGGGCGCAAAAAGGGCCGCATTGAGCTGGAGTACTACGGCCTGGACGATTTGAACGATCTGCTGGAGGCCCTGGCCCTGCTGCGGGCGCACCGTCCAGAGAAAGGACCGGACGCATGAA
>JAUNGH010000046.1:0-2883 GCA_030524605.1 Oscillospiraceae bacterium
GTTTTCTGCTTTTTCGTGCCATGAAAATACCCCTTTCGACGAAAAAGGCTACGGTGCAAACCGTAGCCTCTGACAATATCATACCATATGTCATTTTCCGCTTCCGCGAGCGCAAATATCCATACCCATCTGGACACAACCTCCGCGGATGTTTCAGCAAGAAAAATGTCTGGGATTCTCTCAATTGATCCGGGAATCCAAGCAATGATATAAAGCTGTTTTGATGCGAGAGAACGATGGGAAAACACAGCAGAGAAAACAAAAAACACTCGGTTTCTCACAGCAGAGAAACCGGGTGTTTTCAAGTGGTGCCGGTGGTGGGACTCGAACCCACACGGTATCGCTACCAACGGATTTTGAGTCCGTCACGTCTACCAATTCCATCACACCGGCATTTAAATGCCTGTTTATTATACAAGATGCCGGGAGAAATTTCAAGAGGGACTTTTGCGCTGCGGAACAAAAATGAACAGACCGTAAAAAGCGGGGAAAATCGGAAGAAAGTCTACCCAAACCGGGGAAAACGTGTTATCATAGTATCCGTTGAACTATGCGCATCAGGCGCGGAGAGGAGCGTGGGACTGTGAGACGAATGTGGCGGGGACTGCGGCTGGCGGCCGTGCTTTTGGCGATGCTGGCGCTCTCCGGCTGCGGCGGGATGCCGAAGCTGACCTTCAACCCACAGGACCTGTACAGCCTGCCCACGCTGCCGACGAAGTACACGGAACTGAACAACCAGCTGAACGCCATTTTGAGCAGCGGCGCGGAGTATGCCGCGCCCACGTCCGGCACCTATATCCAGCCCGTCCAGCTGGTGGATCTGGATGGGGACGGGCGGTCCGAGGCCGTGGCGTTCTTCCGGGATTCCGCGGCGGAAAAGCCGCTGAAGATCTACATTTTTAACGCGGTGGGCGACACCTACGAACAGGCCGACCTGATCGAGGGCAGCGGCACCGCGATTTACAGCATCGACTACAGGGATCTGGACGGCGACGGCCGGAAGGAGATCGCCGTGGGCTGGAAGGTGGCCGTGGACGTGCAGTTCCTGGAGGTCTATACCCTGCGCCCCGGCGGCACGGAGACCCTGCTCCGCACCAACTATGTGAAGTACACCACCGCCGACCTGGATCAGGACCGGCGGCAGGAGCTGGTGGTCCTCCGGGTGGACGACGAGGGCGACAGCATTGCCGATTACTACAACTGGCAGGAGGACGGGAGCCTGGCGAGCCAGTCCTCCGCCCGGATCTCCGTCACCATGGCGGAGCTGAGCCAGCAGGGCCGTGTGACCAAGGGGATGCTCCGGGGCGATGTCCCGGCCATCTTTGTCACCGGCGTGACGGAGGTGTCCGGGGCCATCACCGACATCCTGGCGGTGCGGAACGGGGAGCTGAGCAACATCGTCCTCTCCGAGGCCACCGGCGTTTCGAGAGAGATCGCGCCCTTCTGCTCGCTGTATCCGGCGGACATCAACGGCGACGGCCTGACGGAGGTGCCCTGCCCCACGCCGCTGTTCTCCCCGAGCGACGACGAGGGACCCTACCGGCGGATCGACTGGCGCGGCTACGATGACGCCGGCGACTCCGAGGTGGTCCTGCGGACCTATCACGCCACGGAGGACGGCTGGTATCTCCAGATGCCGGAGACGTGGGATGACCGGATTTACATTGCCCGCACGACGTCCCAGGATGAGGCCGCCGTGACGTTTTACGTGCGGAACAGCGGCGGGCAGAGAGCCGAGCCTTTCCTGCGGATTTCGACCATCACCGGCGCCAACCGGGAGATCAGGGCGGTGCGGGGCGGCCAATTCCTGCTCAGCCGCCGCCAGCCGGAGACGATCTACACGGCGGAGCTGCTGGAGGGGAACGACGGCTGGGCTTACGGCATCACGGCGGACGAGGTCCGGGCCGCGTTCAGCCTGATCATGCCCGAGTGGACCGCCGGAGACACTTAGTATTCAGTTGCAGGAGAGGATACACATGAAAAAGGTATTGGTTTTGGAGGACGAATCCAGCATCCGCAGCTTCATCGTCATCAACCTGCGCCGGGGCGGCTACGACGTGATCGAGGCCGAAAGCGGCGAGGAGGCCCTGGAAAAGCTGAAGGAGAACCCGGATACCAAGGTGGCGCTGCTGGACATCATGCTGCCCGGCATCGACGGCTTTGAGGTCTGCCGCCGCATCCGGGCGACCAACACGAAGATCGGCATCATCATGCTCACCGCCCGATCCCAGGAGATGGACAAGGTGACGGGCCTGATGACCGGCGCCGACGACTATGTGACGAAGCCCTTCTCTCCGGCGGAGCTGACCGCCCGGGTGGACGCCCTGTTCCGCCGCGCCGGCGGGGAGGAACCCGTCCAGTCCGGAGAGATCCGGCAGGCCCCCTTCCTGCTGAACACCCGGAACCGGACGCTGGAGAAGAACGGACAGCGCATCAAGCTGACCCAGGTGGAGTACTCCATCATGCGGGTCTTTATGGAGAACCCCGGCAAGGCCCTGTCCCGGGAGGAGATCCTGGACATGGTATGGGGCCGGGACTACTTCGGCGAGCTGAAGATCGTGGACGTGAACATCCGCCGCCTGCGGCTGAAGATCGAAGACAATGTGCAGAACCCCGTTTATATCACGACGGTGTGGGGTTACGGGTACAAGTGGGGCTTCTGAGCCGGCCCGATTGCACATTGTCCGGGGCCCCGCAGAGCGGGGCGCGCCGGAAGGCGCGTACAAGCGTTTTCGCCGCAGGCGAAAACCTTGGCGCAAGGCGGGATTCATTTCCGCCGCGCAGGTGAGATCAAAAGGGCTCCCGGAGAGCGGAGCTCTGTGGGAAATCAATGTGCAGAACCCCGTTTATATCACGACGGTGTGGGGTTACGGGTACAAGTGG
>JAUNGH010000046.1:2983-3492 GCA_030524605.1 Oscillospiraceae bacterium
AAGGCGCGTACAAGCGTTTTCGCCGCAGGCGAAAACCTTGGCGCAAGGCGGGATTTACTTCCGCCGCGCAGGTGAAATCAAAAGGACTCCCGCAGAGCGGGACTCTGTGGGAAAGGGAGGTGAGCCCGTGGCTGACGGGAAAAACGGAACATGGAAAGCCCTTCGGCTGCGGGGCCTCCGGCAGCGGTGGATCTTCAACACGGTGATGCCGGTCTTTCTGGTGCTGGCGCTGATCGTGGTGCTGTTTTCCACCGGCGTGTCCAGCTACTATTACGGCACCATGCAGAAGGGGCTGGAGAGCCGCGCCCAGGCGCTGGCCAACTCCTTCAACGAATATTTCATGGACAACGGCTACAACAGCTACTACCAAAAGGCCGTCCAATCCGCGGAGACCTTTGAGGACAAGGACTGCATCGAGCTGCAGTTCATCGGCGGCAGCGGCAATATCGAGGTTTCCACCTCCGGCCTGACGGCGGGCACCTCCCCGGGGACCGGAGACATCGGCTGGG
>JAUNGH010000046.1:3592-13012 GCA_030524605.1 Oscillospiraceae bacterium
TCCACCTCCGGCCTGACGGCGGGCACCTCCCCGGGGACCGGAGACATCGGCTGGGCGCTGGAGAACGGCGAGATGAAGCCCTTCCGAGGCCGGGATCTGGAGACGGGGGAGAACATCATGGCCGTCTCTCACCCGCTGGAGTTCAACGGCAAGGTGGTGGGCGTGCTGCGCCTTGTCACGTCCCTGCGGGCGGTGAACCGGCAGGTGCTGCTGGCAGTGCTGGCCATCTGCCTGATCGCCCTGCTGTGCATGGCGCTGGTCATCATCTCCAACCTGATCTTTATCAACAACGTGGTGGAGCCGGTGGCGGTGGTGACGGAGTCCGTCAAGCGGATCTCCGCCGGCAGCTACGGCTTCCAGATCGAGAAGAAATACCCCGACGAGCTGGGGGAGCTGGTGGAGAACATCAACGACATGTCGTTGAAGATCGGCCAGAATGAGAAGATGAAGAGCGAGTTCATCTCCTCCGTCTCCCACGAGCTGCGGACACCCCTGACCGCCATCAACGGCTGGGGCGAGACGATTCTGGAGGACCCCACCGGCGACCCGGAGCAGCTGCGCCGGGGCATCCGCATCATCCTTAACGAATCCCGCCGCCTCTCCACCATGGTGGAGGAGCTGCTGGAGTTCTCCAAAATGGAGGACGGGCGCTTCACCCTCCGGCTGGAGCAGGTGGACTTGCAGGCGGAATTCGAGGACGCCATCTTCACCTATCAGGAGCTGTTCCGGCAGGACGGCATCGCCCTGGAGTACGAGATGGGGGACGAGGACCTGCCGCCCATCTCCGGCGACCCGGAGCGGCTGAAGCAGGTGTTCTGCAACGTGCTGGACAACGCCGCCAAGCACGGCGGCGCGGGAAAGCGCATCACCGCCTCCATCACCCGGGAGGGCGGCGCGCAGGTGATCCGGGTGCGGGACTTCGGCCCCGGCATCCCGGAGGAGGAGCTGCCCTTCGTCAAGCAGAAGTTTTACAAGGGCTCCTCCAAGGCCCGGGGCAGCGGCATCGGTCTTGCGGTGTGCGACGAGATCATCAAACTCCACAACGGCGCCTTTGATATCGGCAACGCCGAGGGCGGCGGCACGATTGTGACCATCCGGCTGCCCGCCAATGCATAATTTTCGAACAAACGTTTGATTTTTGCAAACGGTTGTGATATGATCTTTTATATAGAAAGGAATTCCCATGGCAGAGAACAAAGCCTGCGCCTTCCGCACCAGCATCGGCGGACAGGCGCTGATCGAAGGCATCATGATGCGCGGGCCGGAGAAACAGGCCATCGTGGTCCGGGACCAGGCGGGAACCCTGGTGGAGAAGGTGGAGGACCTGAAATTCATCAAGGACCGCTATCCCATTCTGGGTGTGCCCCTGATCCGGGGCACGGTGAACTTTCTGGCCGCCATGGTCAACGGCGTGAAGGCGCTGATGTACTCCGCCGACTTCTACCCCGAGGAGGAGGCGGCCCAGCCCTCCAAATTCGAGCTGTGGCTGGAAAAGCACCTCAGCAGCAAAAAGCTGGAGAGCGCCGTGGTGGCCCTGGCGGTGGTGCTGGGCGTGGGCATGAGCGTGTTTTTGTTCATGGTGCTGCCCACGCTGGTTACCGGCGCCGTGCTGCACTTCTTCCCGGGCTTCCCCATGTGGGGGCGCAACCTGGTGGAGGGCGTGCTGAAGATCTGCATCTTCCTGCTGTATCTGATCTTCTGCTCCAAGCAGAAGGACATCTACCGCGTGTTCCAATACCACGGCGCGGAGCACAAGACCATCTTCTGCTACGAGGCGGGGCTGCCGCTGACGGTGGAGAACGTCCGCATCCAGCCCAGGCACCATCCCCGGTGCGGGACAAGCTTTCTGTTCGTGGTCATCTTCGTGTCCATCCTGGTCTCCAGCGTGGTGTTCGGCATCTGGCCCATCACAAACGCCTGGCTGCGGACGGTGGTCCATCTGCTTCTGCTGCCGCTGGTGGTGGGCATCACCTATGAGTTCAACCGCTGGGTGGGCCGCCACGACAACAGCCTGACCCGTGTTCTCACCGCCCCCGGCATGTGGATGCAGAACTTCACCACCAACGAGCCGGACGACAGCATGATCGAGTGCGCCATCCGGTCGCTGGAGCTGGTGCTGCCCAGTGAGAAGGGCAAGGACGAGTGGTAAAGTAAAGAGGGGACTTCGTCCCCCCTTTAGATTCCCCCCACCAGTGACATCGGTCACTGGTGCCGCCGCCCAAGGCGGCTGGGCCAAGGTATTTTTGCCACGTACATGCCACGGCAAAAATGATTGAAACGCTAGATTTCTATACGGAGCGACATATGGCGACAACATATAACAATCTGTATTTGGATATCCGCCAGCAGCTGCGGAAGGCGGGCATCGAGGCCGCCACCCTGGAGGCCCGGGAGCTGGTGTGCTTCGGCACCGGGAAGAGCCGGGAGGAGCTGGCCCGGGACGGCGGGCTGTACGCCTCGCCGGAGCTGGAGCGCACGGTGCGGGCGCTGGTGGACCGCCATCTGGCGGGGGAGCCGGTGGCGTATCTCATCGGCGAGTGGGAGTTTTACGGCCTGCCGCTGGACATCTCCCGGGACGTGCTGATCCCCCGGCCGGACACCGAGGTTTTGGCGGAGCAGGCCATCGGCTATATCAAGACCCTGGGGGAGTGCCGGGTGCTGGATCTGTGCGCCGGCAGCGGCTGCATCGGCCTGGCCGTGGCCGCCCAGGCCCCCAACGCCCGGGTGGTGCTGGGGGAGTGGTCCGATGCGGCGTTGAAGATCTGCCGCCAGAATATCCGGCGCAACGGCCTGACCGGCCGGGTGGTGCCCATGCAGGCCGACGCCCTGGAAAAGCCGGGCAAGGCCCTGGGGGAGTTCCGCTGCATCGTCTGCAATCCCCCCTACATCCCCCATGACGACATCGCCGGCCTGGACGGCTCCGTGAAGGACTACGAACCCCACCTGGCCCTGGACGGCGGCGCCGACGGCCTGGACTTTTACCGCGCCGTCTCCGAGAAGTGGAAGACCGCCCTGGTCCCCGGCGGGCGGCTGTATTTCGAAGTGGGCGTTGGCCAGGCGGACGCGGTGCTGCGGATCATGCGGAGCCAGGGCTTCGGCGACATCCAGGTGGTCAAGGATTTGCATGATATTCCCAGAGTGGTGTTCGGCACGCTTTGCACGGAGATCTGATGATAATTGACAATGGATAATGGACGGGGGAACAGGGAGGCCGCCTCCGGCGGCGATTTGAAATCATTTGCCGCAGGCAAATACCATAATTGTCAATTCAGCGCCAGTTCTGGGATGGGGGACAGGCCTCTCATTTTAACGCCGCCCGTCCATAGGGATCAACCGCATAAAAACCGATATAGAGATTTCAGGAGGAAACACATATGGCAAAAGATAAAGGGCAGCTGCCCACCGCGGCGCCGGCTTCCGACAAAAAGCGGGCCATCGACACCGCCATGGCCCAGATCGAGAAGATGTACGGCAAGGGCTCCATCATGCGCTTCGGCGACCAGACCAGTCTGAACGTGGACTTTATCCCCACCGGATCCCTGGCGCTGGATGTGGCGCTGGGCATCGGCGGCCTGCCCCGCGGCCGTATCGTGGAGATCTACGGGCCGGAGTCCTCAGGCAAGACCACCCTGGCCCTCCATGTGGTGGCCGAGGCCCAGAAGCGGGGCGGCGAGGTGGCCTTCGTGGACGCCGAGCATGCCCTGGACCCCACCTATGCCCGCGCCCTGGGCGTCAATGTGGAGGAGATGCTGATCTCCCAGCCGGACACCGGCGAGCAGGCCCTGGAGATCACCGAGGCCCTGGTCCGCTCCGGCGCCATCGATGTCATCGTGGTGGACTCCGTCGCCGCCCTGGTGCCCCGGGCCGAGATCGAGGGCGAGATGGGCGACAGCTATGTGGGCCTTCACGCCCGCCTGATGAGCCAGGCCCTGCGGAAGCTCACCGGCGCCATCGGCAAGACCAACACCATCGTCATCTTCATCAACCAGCTGCGGGAGAAGGTGGGCGTCATGTACGGCAACCCGGAGGTCACCACCGGCGGCCGCGCCCTGAAGTTCTACGCCTCCGTCCGCATTGATGTGCGCCGTATCGAGGCGCTGAAAAACGGCTCCGAGGTGGTGGGCAGCCGCACCCGGGCCAAGGTGGTCAAGAACAAAGTGGCGCCCCCCTTCCGGGAGGCGGAGTTCGACATCATGTACGGCCAGGGCATCGCCCGCACCGGCGAGCTGGTGGACCTGGGCGTGCGGCTGGATCTGGTGCAGAAGGCGGGCTCCTGGTTCTCCATGGGCGAGACCCGCATCGGCCAGGGCCGGGACGCCGCCAAGAAGTATCTGGAGGACAACCCGGAGATCGCCGCGAAGCTGGAGGAGGACATCCGCAAAAACTTCGACAAGCTGATGAGCAACCAGTCCCGCATCGCCGCCAAGGCCGCCGGCCGGGCGGTGGATGTCAGCGCCGACGACTTCAAGGATGAGGATTGACCGCGTTGAGGCGTCCAAACACAAGCGGGGCCGGGCGCTGGTTTTTCTGGAGGACGGCGCCTGCCTGAAGATCACGGAACAGGAGCTGCTGGACTTCGGCCTGCGGGCCGGGGACGAACTGGACGACGCCGCACTGGCCCGGCTGAAGGAGGCCGCCGGCGTCTCCAACGTCAAGGCCGCGGCGGCGGATATCATCGGCAAGCGGGCCATGAGCCGCGCCAGTCTGGAAAAAAAGCTGAAAGAAAAAGGCGCCAGCGAGGCGGAGGCCCGCTATGCCGCCGAGTGGCTGGAGGCCATCGGCGCCATCAACGACGCGGACTACGCCGCCCTGCTGGCGCGGCACTGCGCGGATCTGGGCTATGGTCCCCAGCGCGTGCGGGAGAAGCTCTATGAGAAGGGCGTCCCCCGGGAGCTGTGGGACGGCGCGCTGGACACGCTGCCGGACCCGGGGGAGCAGATCGGCCGCTTTCTGGCGGGGAAGCTCCATGGGCGGACGCCGGACGGGAAGGAGAAGAAGCGCCTGACCGACGCGCTGCTGCGCCGGGGGTTTTCCTGGGGAGATGTCCGGGCGGCGTGGAACCGCCTGGGATCGGAGACCTGGGAGGATTAGCGGTTCTCCGGCGGGAGTTCCGCCAATTCAGCCGCAAGCTGAGCGCCGAAACGGATGCCGGAGCGGAGGGCCTCCACATGCCGTTCTTTTACCAGGATCTGGATGGAGTCCCGCAGGTGCCAGGCGGTTTCCTTGTCCAAGGTCTGGAGGATATCCTGAAGGCGGCTTTCTTCATGGGAGAAAGGCGGCTCCAGGGCATCCTTGCCCAAAAGGTGCATATTTTCGCCATAGATGATGGCGGTCAAAATGTCGGTCATCAAAATACCCCCCGTTGAAAATGTTCCTTTAAGTGGAGTATACTCCACTTAAAGGAACAAGTCAAGAGGTAATTATGAAAACAGCTATTTTACTGAAAGACAGAGTGTTCCAACTGCGAAAACAAGCAGGAATGAGCCAACAGCAGCTTGGAGAGGTTCTTGGGCTTACACATAAGTCGATCAGCATGCTTGAGAGCGGAGGCCGCAGCACGACCATCGACAAGCTGGTTATATTGGCGGAGTACTTCCACGTCTCCACGGATTACCTGCTGGGGATCACGGATGATCCCGCGTGGCGGGGCGCTCCGCTGGAGGAGCATACCGGGGCGTGAAGCGCCGCCTTGCGGGCGGCCCACCCCAAATCCCATTTTTCTGGAGGGACCAACCTTGTCTTACAATGTATCATTCATCTCCCTGGGCTGTGCCAAGAACCAGGTGAACTGCGAGCAGATGATGGCCGCCGTCCAGGCCGCGGGCCACGCCATCACAGCCGCCCCGGAGGGATCCGACGTGGTGGTGGTGAACACCTGCGGCTTCCTGGCCTCCGCCTGCGAGGAGGCCATTGACAACATCCTGGAGATGGCTGAACTGAAAAAAGCGGGCCAGGTGCGGAAAATCCTGGTTACCGGCTGCATGGCCCAGCGGTACAAGGACGATATTTTAAAGGAGATGCCCGAGGTGGACGGCATCCTGGGCACCGGCAGCTACGGCGACATCGCCGGGGCCATCGCCGAGGTGATGGAGAAGGGGCAGCGCCCCTGCCATATCGGCAACATCCACACCGCCAACCAGAGCGGCGAGCGCATCCTGTCCACGCCGCCCTGGTATGCCTACCTCCGCATCGCCGAGGGCTGTGACAACCATTGCGCCTACTGCGTCATCCCGTCCCTCCGGGGCAAATACCGCAGCCGTCCCATGGGCGAACTGCTGGACGAGGCGGCGGAGCTGGCCTCCGCAGGGGTGAAGGAGCTGCTGGTCATCGCTCAGGATATCACCCGCTACGGCACGGACCTGAACGGCGAGCATCAGCTGGCAAGGCTCCTGCGGGAGCTGTGCAGGCTGGACTTCCGCTGGATCCGGCTCCACTATCTGTATCCCGACGAGATCACCGGCGAGCTGATCGACACCATCGCCGGCGAGCCGAAGATCCTGCCCTATCTGGACATCCCCATCCAGCACTGCAACGACACCATTCTGAAGGCCATGAACCGCCGGGACACCAAGGCATCCCTGACGGAGATGCTGACAAGACTCCGGGCCAGGATCCCCGGCCTGGTGCTGCGGACCAGCATCATCACCGGCCTGCCCTATGAGGACGAGACCGCCTTTGAGGAACTGTGCGCCTTCCTGCGGGAGACGAAGATCGAGCGGGCCGGCGTGTTCCCCTTCTCCCCGGAGGACGGCACCCCCGCCGCCCGGATGGACCATGTGGACACCGAGGAGGCCAAGCGCCGGGCGGAGCTGGTGGTGGACGTCCAGTCCGACATCATCGACGCATACAACGAATCCCTTCTGGGCAGCGAAAGAGAAGTGCTGTGCGAGGGCTTCGACGGCCAGGCCCAGATGTTCTTCGGCCGCAGCTACGCCGAGTCCCCGGACATCGACGGACGCATTTACTTCACCGCCGACAGGGAGGTGGAGCCGGGCAGCTTTGTCACCGTCCGGCTGACCGGCGCCATGGACGGCGAGCTGACCGGGGAGCTGGCGGAATGAGATCGCCGCTGGAGGCCATCCCCGGCGTGGGGCCCCGCATCGCCCGCTCCATGGCGGACATCGGCATCCGGGAGGTGGCTGATTTGAAGGGCCGCGATCCGGAGGAGCTGTTCCGCCTGGACTGCGCGAAAAAGGGCTTTCAGGAAGACAGATGTGCTTTGTACGTCTGGCGGCTGGCGGTGTACTTCGCCGAGCATGAGGCCCGGGAGCCGGAGAAGCTGAAGTGGTGGTACTGGAAGGATCATCCCTATCCAGAACAGGATTGAAGGAGTGTGGATACCGTGAATTTGCCCAATAAACTGACTCTTTTGCGTATTATATTGATCCCTGCCTTTATGGCTGTGCTGTATTGGGGCTTTCCCGGCGCCACCTATGCGGCGCTGGTGATCTTCATCATCGCAAGTCTCACGGATCTGCTGGACGGCAAGATCGCCCGGAAGTACAACCTGGTGACGGACTTCGGCAAGTTCGCCGACCCCCTGGCGGACAAGATGCTGGTGACCGCCGCCATGCTGTGGTTCGTGGAGATCGGGCAGATGCCCGCCTGGGCGCTGCTGATCGTCATCTGCCGGGAGTTCGCCGTCAGCGGCCTGCGGATGATCGCCAGCGACAAGGGCCGGGTCATTGCCGCCGGCTGGTCCGGCAAGGTGAAGACCGCCTCCACCATGGTGTGCGTGGTGCTGATGTTCCTGCCCATCCCCGCCGTTTTGAACACGGTCTGCGTGTGGGTCATCACCCTGACCACCCTGTACTCCGGCGTGGAGTATTTCGTGAAGAACAAAGACGTGATCCAGTCTATTTAAATGTAAAAACACGGCGCTGTCTTTTGACAGCGCCGTGTTTTTACGGCTGTTGGCTCAGCCAGGCCAGAAAGCTCTCCGCGACATCCAGCTTTTTCCCGTCCATGGGCCGCAGATATTCCGCGATGCCCTTCCACCGCTGATCCTCCTGCCGGGCGGTGCCAACCAGGAATTCATCCGGCGTGGTCTCCAGCGCCGCGGCCAGCCGCATGACGACCTCTGTGGATGGGATGGATAGACCGCGCTCAATACTGGAGAGATATTTATAACCGATCTCCGCCATTTCCTCAACAGCAGCCTGCTTCAAGCCAAGCTGCTTCCTGCGGCGGGCGATCCGCCTTCCAATTTCTTTGTAATCAAGGTTCATGCCACACCTCCATAATATTTAGGATATGAAAAATACTGTGGACATAAACGCGTTAAATACAAGAATCCGGCTTGACAAATGAATTATTCGATTTTATATTTGAATTACGTCTTATAAAACGAAAAAGAGGTGCTAGCATGTATAAAAAAATGTATTACCTCCTCTTCAACGCCATGACGGAGGCCATGGGCCGCATCCTCCGGATGGACTACACCGAGGCCTATGGCATCCTGGCTCAGGCCCAGGCCGACGCGGAGGAGCTCTATCTGGCGGGGGAGGAGATATGAGGCGCCGCGTCCCCTGCTGGACGGGGCTGTTTTTTTCCGCAATCTCCCTGGCCGGGCTGGGCCTGCCCTTCCTGGAGCTGGAGGGCCGCACCTGGTCCCTCTTCCAAATCTATTGCGAGGCGGGGGTGCCTCTCCTGGCCTGGGGAAGCCTGGGCCTGCTGGCCGCCCTGCCGCTGACCGCGCTGTGGGGCTGGCGGCGGCTCCTGCTGGCCGGCGGGGCGGCCTTCGCCTGGAGCCTGGGCCGTACCGTGGAGGCGATTGCCGCCGGGGCCGGGGCGGAGCCTCTGCTTTTCCATCTGGCCGCCGGGGCATGGTGGGCGCTGGCGGGCTCCGCCGGGCTGCTTCTGAGCGCCTTTCTCCGGCGCCTGGACCGGAGAATATTTTCCGGCCTTTTGGCGGGGTGGCGGCTTCCGCCGCAGTTTTCCGCCGGCTCCGAAAAATGTCAGGCCCTGTCCTCTTGACAGGGACAAAACCGCGTGATATAGTGTCTTTGATTTGAAAAGGCTTTGAAAAGGACACTGCCCGGGAATGACAGCAGAGAGGGGCCGCCGCCGGCTGCAAGCGGCCCTTGCCGGAACCGGGACCAGTCACCGCCTTGGAGCCGCCCACCGATACGTAGGCTGGGACGGGACCTCCCGTTACAGAGGACACGAGCGGCGCCCCGCGGGGCGCAAGCAGGGTGGAACCGTGGAATACGTTTTTCGTATCTCACCCCTGATTTTGTCAGGGGTGGGATTTTCTCTTTTCACCCCTCGATACAAGGAGGAATCAGCATGTCCGAGGAAAACAACCAGTACACCTTTGAAAACGAGACCTACCGCAAGACCTATTGGCACACCTGCTCCCACGTCCTGGCCCAGGCCGTCAAGCGCCTGTACCCGGAGGTGAAGCTGGCCATCGGCCCC